>NZ_JBEXDG010000009.1:0-262107 GCF_040605635.1 Dactylosporangium sp. NPDC005555 | reverse complement strand
CGTCGCCGCCGGATGCCTGCAGTGCGCCGGCCGGGCTGGGCCTCCCCGGCCGGCGCTCTGTGCTCAGTTGGTCAGGTCGATCGTGTGTCACCTGCGGTGGATGGCATCACGCTTCAACTGAGCTCGGACGGGGCGCTCGTGCTGTTCGACCGGCTGCACCGGTGCGAGGACGAGGACCGGGTGGTGCCGCCCGAGCACCACGGCCAACACGAATCTCTTCGCGTTGGGTTTTCTCAGCTCACCCGCCGTACGGCACGGTGAGGATCTCGAGGTTGTGGCCGTCGGCGTCCTCCCAGTACAGCCCGCGCCCGCCGTCGTTGGTGTTGATCTGTGCCGGCTGGCGGTGGTACGGATCCGCCCAGTACGGCAGTCCGTGCGCCTGGATGCGGGCGAAGATCTCGTCGAACTCCGCCTCCGACACGAGGAACGCGTAGTGCTGCGCGTGGATGGTGCCGTGCTCCTGTGCGAAGTCGAGCGAGCAGTTGTTGGCGAGCTCGACGACCAGGAACGGACCGAACCGGACCGGATCCGCGACGCCCAGCACCTCGGCCAGGAGCCGGGCGGAACGCTCCTGGTCACGCACGTGCACGATGGTGTGGTTGAGCTGGACAGCCATGACGTCCAGGCTATGCCGCAGGACTACTTGGCGGACTTGTTCCAGGCTCCGGTGCCGGGAAGGTCGGCGAGGTTCCACAGCACGACGTTGTCGACCTCGTCGTAGTCGAGCAGGACCGACGACCCGCGCACCGTCTGGACGTGGACATTGTCCTTCGGCCGGCCGCCGATGGACCAGCTGGCCAGGGTGTCGAGCGTGTGGGCGAGGCGGCCGTCGGTGGTGCTCCACAGATAGATGTGGCCGCTGGAGTCCCCGGCCGCCAGCAGCGACCCGTCGTCGTTGAGGGACAGCGAGGACACCTGGGCGTCCTTCGCGGTGCCCGGCACGTCGACGGCCAGCTTCGCGGTGCCGGTCCGCAGCTCCCAGATGCTGACCTTGGCGTCGTCGGCGGCGATGGTACCGGTGGCAGCAGCCACCTTTGAGCCGTCGCCGCTGATGGCGAAGCGGCTGAACGCGCCGGCGATCCGATCGACGGCCGTGCCGGGCAGTGGGCTGACCGCGCCGCTCGTCGTGCTGAGGAAGAACAACCCCTCGCCGGTCCCGACCGCCAGTGTCGCATCGCCCGGCAGGTACGCGACGTCGCCCGCACCTACCGGGGAAGCGGCGCCAGGCTGCTGCTTGCCCGGAACGGCGAACGTCGAAACGGCCGCGCCGGTGGCGGTGTCCCACACCTGGAGGGTGAGCGAATCGGCCAAGGTCGCGGCCAGTCTGGTGCCGTCGTTGCTGAACGCCAGCGACCCGATCTGGTGGCCGGGCACGCCGGTCGGCAGGGCAGGCGTCGCGACGGCCTTGTGCGCCTGGACGTCCCACAGCACCGTCGTGCTGGCGTTCGCGCCCAGCCCGGTCACGGCGAGCAGCCGGCTGTCGGGACTGAAGGCGGCCTCGACGGGATAGCCGACGGCCAGCGGCAGCTTCTCGACGATCTTCGCGGTGTGCGTGTCGAACAGGTACGTCGTGCCGCCCGCGGGCACGGCCGCGATCAGCTTGCCGTCGGGGCTCAGCCGCCCGACCTTCATCACGTCGACGCCGTCGGGGAAGTGGTACGTGTTGATCACCGGCGCGCCGGTGGGCTCAGGCGTACTGGCGATCACCACCGCGGCGAAGGCCGTCGCCGCCGCCAAGGTTCCCGCGAACGACGCCACGACGGTCAGGACGGGGAGCCGGAACGACCTGCTGCCCCGCACCCGCGGCAGCGGAGCGGCCGGCGGCGCGCCGCGCAGGTCCAGTCCCGGGATCCGCGCGGCCCGGACGATCTCCAGGACGGACAGGAGGGTGACGGTGACCGCGCCACCGTAGAACAGGGCGATGCCCGCCGGGTCGGTCGGCAGGTCGGCGCTCTGCTCGATCCTGAACAGCTGCGGCAGCACCCACGCGACCGCGGTGGCCGCGATCGGCGCGAGCAGCGGGTGCCCGTCGGCCGCGAGGAACAGGGTCGTGGCGCAGACGTACGCGCCCATCAGCGCGTACATCGCCGAGCCGACGAGCGCACCGACGCCGAACAGCGCCAGCACGAAGGCGACGAGGAACGCCAGCACGGAGTGCCCGGAGTCGCGGATGGCGTGGAACGTCCACATGATGAGCCGGTAGCCGTAGATGCCGATGACCCACGGCGCCGCGAAGACGACGGGGTACAGCAGCACCGTCCGCAGCGGGATCAGCATCCGCCGCATCACGGCGCCCCGGCTGCCGGACCTGGTGAGGATCACGAGGAACGCGATGCCCGCGAGGACCGCGACCGCCGTCGCCACCACTGCGAAGAGCAGGTCGACGAGCCGCGCGAACGGGCTGAACGCGTCGCCGCTGAACCCCGTCGCCAGGAAGCTGACCACCAGCGCGGTGACGAAGCCGATCACGTTACGGACAACGTTCAGCCTGGATACGAGAGCGTCTTCCTCATACCAGCGATTGGCGTTGTCCGGGTCGAGCAGACCGGCCTCGCCCGTGGGTGTCCTACCGAACCGTAAACGCGTACGCAAAGCGGTGAACAACCCGTTCGCCCCCTGCCAGAGCATGTGGATTCCGCAATTTCGCGGCAAGGCTCCCACGCCCTCCGAACACCGTCAACGAAAGGGCATTTCGTCGAAACACCACCAATGCGCAATGCCATCGCCGAGTTGTCACACTTTGCATTCCGTCGAATGGTCAGGTACGGCGAAATGCGCCGGACCGGCAGATCCGATCAGCCAGGAGATCCCGGCCGACCAGTTGCCCGATTGGTGAACAGCGATGTCAACGATCCCGATGGTCGCGAGCGGATACGAGATCAAGGCAGCAGAGCAGTGGGGCAGTGCGGTACGCGGGTGGTGACTACTGTTCGGGCATGGTCACCTTCCCGGTCGATGATGTGGCGCCCGCCGGCTCTCCGCTGCCGACGCGGCCGCTCGGCGAGTTGTTTCCTGAGGCGCTGGCGTTCGGTGGCGACCCGGGGCTGCCGGTGCTCGACGCGGACGGAGTGCATCCGCTGCTCAGTGCCGTCGCCCGGGCGTTCGCCGACCATCGGCCGCTGGTGCTGTCGCCCGACGCGGTGTGGCTGACCATCGCGCAGGGCGTCGCGCAGCACGTCCGCCTCCACGCCGAGGAGCTGCGCACGCGGCTGGTCCGCCACACCGGCAAGAAGCGGCTCACCGTGACCGTGGACGGGGCGATGCCGCACGACGCCGCGGCATGGGCGCACACGACCGAGGCGTTCGCGAAGCTGCTCGCCGCCGAGATCGACGACGCGGACCTGTTCGAGTGCGACTTCTCCACGAGCACGGACGTCGAGCGGACGGCTGGGCGGGTGGTGCTGCTCGACGCGTATTCGCCGTACTTCTCGCTGTGGCTGGTGACCGTGTGCGGCATCCCGTCCGTCACGGTGGCGGGTACCGTCGAGGACTGGCGACGGATCCGCGCGAGGGTCGACGCGATCGCCGGCTTCGGACTGGAGACGTGGTGCCGGTCGCTCGCGCCGATCGCCGACGAGTTCGTCCGGGCCGCCGCCGGTGACCCGGACGCGGACTTCTGGCGGCGGATCTACAACCCGGTCGACGCGTACGGCGGTGACGTGATCACCGGCTGGGTGGCCCGGTTCTACCCGTACCTCCAGGGCGCCACGGTCGACGTGCCGAACGCCCTGCTGGAACTCCCCATCGGCGAGCCGCGCGGCATGACCGCGGAACCCGGCGACTTCTACTTCGGCCCCGGCATCAGCAGCGCCTCCGTCCCCGCCACCCTGTCGCGTGTGGTCGTCAACGTCAACGATCAGGTCTCCGGCGGCAACCGGGCAGTGGCCCTGCACGGCGGCCTCGTCGGCGTCGCCCAGGACTCTGACGGCGCGCTCCGGCCGGTCGCGGGGTGGTACCTGGCGCCGGCGGTCATCGAGATCGACGACGTGATCGACCGGATCGTGCGTGACCACGACACCACCCCGCCGCAGGGACTGCCCGCTGATGTGCCGGCCGATGTGATCGCGCTGTACCACCGCGTCGGCTCCGCGGCCCTGTTCGGCGGCCACTGGCGGCTGGTGCCGGAGCGCGAGCGCCGCAGGGTCGTCGACGTCCCCGCGGACCTGTACGCCGAGACGCTCATCGAGCTCGCCGACGGCCGGACCATCGTCTCGGCCACCGACTTCCCCACCATGACCACGTACTGGCTGCTGTCCCGCGTGGCGGCCTTCGAGGTCCACCACGCGGGATGGTCCGAGACCTGGTTCCGCCTGGCCGACGACCCAGCCGACGTCCCGGTGCTCGGCACCTCCCTCGCCATGCTGCTCGACGCCGCCCTCGACTCCGGCGGCGACGTCGCACACCTGGAAACCGGCCGCCTCGACCAGCTCGACGCGGCGGCCGGCTGACCGCCCGCCATGACCACGACGACCGACGACCGACGACCGACGACGCGAGCCTCGCCCGGGGCCGCCGGCTGCTGCGCGTCGGGCGGTACACCTTCCTGGCCTCGGTCCTCGGGCCGGCTGCGGGTCTCATCGGATACCTGGGGGCTTCCACGTCGCGATCAGGATCGCCGGCCCGGTCGCGCCCACCGGGCGGCAGCCGGACCGGTGGACCGCCCCCATCGTGACGGCCTGCGCGACCGGACTGGACGTCGTCATCGGCGCCCGGCGCCCGGAACACGCGGTCTGGACGGCCCGCCAGCACCTCTCCCCACCGGCAGCGCCCTGACCGCCGTGCCGTGCTACGACGACCCAGGCGCGAACTCCAGCGCGCTGACGACGCCGATGGGCGCACTGGCGAGATCCACGATCCTGACCGTTCCGGTCGCCTCCGGATACGGGCGGCGATGGGGTCTCTGGTCGACGATGCGCGCCATGGCACTCCCGTAGTGCAGTCGAATTCGCCGCGAAACGTGATCTCATCACAGCGCCCACCACAGGAGCCCACCTTGCGGGATGCGTCAGTCCATGGTCAGTCCGCCGTTGACCGGCGCGGTCGTGCCAGTGATGAATCCACTGTCGTCGCCGGCGTAGAAGGCGACGGTCCGGGCCACGTCATCAGGGGAGGCGATGCGGCCCAGCGCCGTCTGGGCCGCCATGCGCTGCTGCTGCTCCTGATCGAGGGTGGCATGGAGGAGACCACCCACCGGCCCCGGCGCCACCACGTTGACGGTAATCCCGCGAGGCCCCAGCTCCTGCGCGACAAAGCGGGCGAACGAGCTCAACGCCGCCTTCGCGGTTCCGAGCGCGATCATTCCTTCATCCGGCCGCCGGCTCAACACGGCGCCGAGGTAGACGATCCGTCCGTAGCCGCGCGAGATCATGTCGGGGACAACGGCCTTCGTCACCAGGAAGGCCGCTCGCATCTCCTGTTCCACTTTGCTGCCCAGTTCCTCGACCGAGATCTCCTCGAACGACTTGATGGCGTACGGGATCAAGGCGTTGTGGACCAGGACCTCCACCTCGCCCATGGCGGCCCGGACCTGCTCGAGCATGCCGAGCACGGCGTCCCCGTCGCGCACGTCGGCCTGCACGGCCATCGCCCGGCCGCCGGTGGACCCGATCGACGCGACCACATCGTCCGCCTTGTCGCGGCTGCTGTGGTAGTTGACCACGACCCGCATCCCCTGCGATGCCAGCAACCGGGCAACGGCCGCGCCGATCCCCCTGCTCGCACCCGTGATGAGGGCGACCCTGCCGTCCTGCTGAACGTTCGCCATGCCGGCCTCCCGGGGTGTTTTGGACATGCCCGGCGCAGATGACCGGTCACCCCGCCGGGTGTCCCGCCTTCGCGGACCAGCGCCCCGCGCAGCACCACGTCGACGGTCTCGCGCACCAGCGACTGCCGCGTTCGGTAGAGCGCGAGCGGCAGTTCTGAGATGAGCAGCTACTCCAGGACGCCGCGCGTGATGACGCTGAGTAGCCTGGACGAGATGCCCGGCAATCGTCCGAGCAAACCTGCTATTGCCTCATCCGTGCGCGATGCTGCCCGCCCCGCCGGTCACGTGCCGGCGACGACGCCCTGGTGGTTGCACGCCGACGAGTACCTCGGCCGCGCGACACGGAAGGTATTCAGTCGACGGCGACCGTGGATCTGCCCAGGACGCCGAAGTCCGCCACGACCCGGTCGCCGGGCGTCACCGGGAACGAGGCGTGCAACGAGCCGGTCAGCACCACGCTCCCGGCCGTCAGCACCAGGCCGAACCCGGCGAGCCGGTTGGCGAGCCAGGCCGCCGCGGCCGCCGGATGGCCCAGGGCCGCCGAGCCGAGGCCGATGTCGCGCACCTCGCCGTTCACCGACACCTCCACCTCGATCTCGGCGAGGTCCAGGCCGCCGGGTGCCAGCGGCGGCCCGAGGACGTAGGCCCCGGACGAGGCATTGTCCGCCACCGTGTCCACAAGGGACAGGCGCCAGTCGGCGATTCGGCTGTCGATGATCTCGATGGCCGGCCGGACCGATGCGGTCGCGGCGAGCACGGACGCGGCGGTCGCACCGGCGCCCACGTCGGCGCCGAGGACGAGGGCGATCTCGGCCTCCACCCGGGGCTGGACGAACGCCTGCGCGGCCATCCGGTCGGCGAGCAGCATGTCGTCCAGCAGCACACCGAAGTCCGGCTCGTCCACGCCCATCTGCCGCTGCATCGCCTCCGACGTCAGTCCGCACTTGTACCCGTCGACCCGCCGCCCGGCCGCCACCGCCAGGTCCCGGTTGATCTGCTGGATCCGCCAGGCGTCGCCGACGTCGAGGTGCGGCCACCGCACCGTCAGCGGGTCGATCGGCACCCGGGTCCGCGACGCCTCACGCAGCTTCGCGGCGGCCTCCTCCAGTGTGGCCTCGTCGGTCACGGTGCCACCGCGCTGTTCTGCACCGGCTGCACGATCGTGGGCTGAGCGGTCGCCGACGGTACGGTCGGCGGCTGCGCGACGGCGGCGCGCTCGGCGGCGATCTCCAGCGCGATGTCCAGCAGCAGGTCCTCCTGACCGCCGACCAGCCGCCGTTGCCCCGCGCGCAGCAGGATCTCTGGGCCGGGTACGCCGTAACGCGCCGCCGCCCGGTTCGCGTGCCGCAGGAAGCTGGAGTAGACCCCGGCATAGCCCATCAGCAGCGACATCCGGTCGACCACCGGTTCGCTCTCCATCACCGGGCGGACCACGTCCTCGGCCGCGTCGATGATGGCGAAGACGTCGATGCCGGTCCGGATGCCGATCCGTTCGCAGACGGCCGCGAGGACCTCGGTCGGCGTGTTGCCGGCCCCCGCGCCGAACGCCCTGGTGCAGCCGTCGATCTGCTGCGCCCCGGCCCGGATCGCCAGCAGCGAGTTGGCGACGGCGAGCGACAGGTTCTGGTGGCCGTGGAAGCCGACCTGCGCGTCGTCGCCGAGTTCCTCGCGCAGCGCGTCGACCCGGTCGCTGACGTCCTCGAGGACGAGCGCGCCGGCCGAGTCGACCACGTACACGCACTGGCATCCGGCGTCGGCCATGATGCGTGCCTGCTTCGCCAGCTCGGCCGGCGGGATCGAGTGCGCCATCATGAGGAACCCGACCGTCTCCAGGCCGAGGTCGCGGGCGATGCCGAAGTGCTGCGGCGAGATGTTCGCCTCGGTGCAGTGTGTCGCGACCCGGACGACGGACACGCCCAGGTCGTGGACGGCCCGGATGTCGTCGACCGTGCCGACGCCGGGCAGGATGAGGGTCGCGATCCTGGAGAACTTCGCGTGCTCCACGGCGATCTTGATGAGGACCCGTTCGTCGATCCGGCTGAAGCCGTAGTTGAACGAGGAGCCGCCCAGACCGTCGCCGTGCGCCACCTCCAGCACCGGCACCCGCGCGGCGTCGAGGGCCACGACCATGTCCCGGACGGATTTCTCGTCGAACTGATGAGCGATCGCGTGCGACCCGTCACGCATACAGCTGTCGGTGACGCGGATGTCGAGATCGGCGGAGTACGCCACGGGCTCGTTTCCCTTCAGGAAGCGGGTTTCGAAGCAAGCACCGACCGGGCGATCTCCTCGCCCACCTTCGCCGCCGCCGCCGTCATGATGTCGAGATTCCCCGCGTACGGGGGGAAGTAGTCGCCGGCGCCCTCGACCTCCAGGAACACGGCGACCCGGCCGTCGTCGAACTGGGGGTCGGCGGTGAGCCGGTAGCCGGGCACGTACGCCTGCACCGCGGCCTCCATGTCGCGCACCGAGCGGACGATCGCGTCCTGGTCGGCGTTTTCGGGGATCGACACGAAGACGGTGTCGCGCATGATGACCGACGGCTCGGCCGGGTTGAGCACGATGATGGCCTTGCCGTCGGCCGCGCCGCCGAGCTTGGCCACCGCCGAGGCCGTGGTCCGGGTGAACTCGTCGATGTTGGCGCGGGTGCCCGGCCCGGCGGCGAGCGACGCGACCGAGGCGACGATCTCCGCGTAGCGCACGTGCACCACCCGGGACACCGCGGCCACCATCGGGATCGTCGCCTGGCCGCCGCAGGTCACCATGTTCACATTGGACAGTCCGATGTGCTCGGTGAGGTTGACGGTCGGCACGACGTACGGCCCGACCGCCGCCGGTGTCAGGTCGACGGCCCGGATGCCGGCTTCGGCGTAGCGGGGGGCGTTCGTCCGGTGTGCGTACGCCGAGGTCGCCTCGAACACGATGTCCGGGCGCTCGTCCTGCTCCAGCAGCCAGTCCACGCCACCGGCGGACGTCGCCAGGCCCAGGTCGGTCGCCCGGCGCAGCCCGTCGCTGGCCGGGTCCACGCCCACCATCCAGCGCGGGGTCAGCACGTCCGACCGCAGCAGTTTGTACAACAGGTCTGTGGCGATGTTGCCCGACCCGACGATCGCGGCGCTCAACGCTTGCACTTGGCCTCCTGGGCGTCCGGTTGCGGTTGCAACGCTCCACGGCGGATTCTTCCGGCGCCGGACGGGCTGCCCGGTCGCCTGTGCCGCCCAGCGGGATGCTTTCTGATCACGGCCGGCACACCTTCAGCGGCCCTTGCCGGCGGTGTCCGGCCGCAGCTTGCGCACCGGGCCGGCACCGTTGTGCGGCTGGGCCTGTGGCGCACTCTGCGGTGCGGGCGCCGGTTCGTAGAGGTGACAGGCGATGCTGCGGCCGGTGCCGTCGTCGGCCAGCCTCGGCACGACACTGCGGCAGACCGGCATCACCTCCGGGCACCGGCCCTGGAAGACGCAGCCGGGTGGGCGGTCCGCCGGGTTGGCCGGGTCGCCGGTGAGCACCACCCTGGTCCGGGTCCGCTGCACCTCCGGATCGGGGTACGGCACGGCCGAGACGAGCGCGCGAGTGTACGGGTGCTTCGGATCGGCCGTGACCACCTGCGCCGGACCCCGCTCGACGATGGTGCCGCAGTACATCACGGCGACGTCGTCGGCGAGCTGCTGCACGGCGGCCAGGTTGTGGCTGATCAACACGAAGGAGATGCCGTGGCTGGCCCGCAGGTCGGTCAGCATCTGGAGAATCCGGTTCTGTGTCGACACGTCCAGCGCGCTGACCGGTTCGTCACAGAGCACCAGGTCCGGATGCAGGCAGATCGCCCGGGCTATCGCGACCCGCTGCCGTTGCCCGCCGCTGAGCTGGGAGGGCATCAGGTCCGCCATCGAGCGGGGCAGGCCGACCTGGTCCAGCAGGTCCAGCACGGCCGTGACCCGGCTCGCCCGGTCACCTATCCGGTGCACGGTCAGGGGTTCGGCGATGCACTCGGTGATCGTCATGGTCGGGTCGAGCGAGGAGTACGGGTCCTGGAACACCATCTGCACCGAACGCCGGGCCCGTTTGAGTGCCTCGCCGCGCAACGACAGCAGGTCCACGCCGTTGAGCCGGACCTCGCCGGCCTGCGCGTCCACCAGCCGGACGATGGCCTTGGCGGTCGTCGACTTGCCCGAGCCGGACTCACCGACCAGCCCCAGCGTCCGTCCCTTGTGGACGGTGAGGTCGACGTCGTCGACGACGAGGGAGGTTCGCCGGCGCCCGGGGATCAGCGACCTGCGGGTGAACGAGACGGACAGGTTACGGACGTCGAGCACCGGTTCGTCGGGCACGGTCATCCCCTTTCACCGGCGAGGTCGAGGTCATTGACCCGTTCGCAGCGGGCCTCGTTGCCCTCCGGCAGGGCCAGCAGCGCAATCTCGTGGTCGTCGCACTCCGGCCGGTGGTGCGCGCACCGCGGCGCGAATCGGCAACCGGTGCCGTAGCTGCCCGGCCGGGGCATCGAGCCGGGGATGTACGCGAAGACGGGCGCCTCCGTCTCGTCAGGGCGGCGCATCCGGGGTGTGGCGGCCAGCAGGCGTTCGGTGTACGGGTGCCGGGGCCGGCGGAACATCGGCACGATGTCGGCCTGTTCCACGATCTGTCCGGCGTACATGACCACGACCCGGTCGCAGGCGTCGGCGACCACGCCCATGTCGTGCGTGACGAGCAGGACGGAGGCGCCCCGGTCGGCGGCCAGGTCCCGGATCAGGTCCAGGATCTGCGCCTGGACGGTGACGTCGAGCGCGGTGGTCGGCTCGTCGGCGATGATGAGCTCCGGGTTGCACGCCAGCGCCATCGCGATGAGGACGCGCTGGCACATCCCGCCGGAGAAGTGGTGTGGGTAGTCGTTCAGGCGGCCGGCCGCGGCGGGGATGCCGACGTCATCGAGCAGCTTCACCGCCCGCTGCCGGGCCTGCGCGCGGGACAGCCTCTCGTGCCGGCGCAGCACCTCGCCGAGCTGGTCGCCGACGGTGAACGCCGGGTTCAGGCTCGCCGACGGTTCCTGTGGGATCATGGCGATGCTGCGGCCGCGGACGTCCTCGAGCTCCCGCGGGCGGATCCGGGTCAGGTCCCGCTCGCGGTAGCGGATGGCACCGCCGCAGACCCGCACGTCGTGGCGCGGCAGGAGGCCGAGGATCGACAGGCAGGTGACCGTCTTGCCGGAGCCGGACTCGCCGACGAGGCCGAGGATCTCGCCCGTGCGCACGGTCAGGGAGGCTTCGGTGACCACCGGCAGCCAGGTGCTGCCGACCCGGGCCTCCACGCTGAGCCGGTCGATGGAGAGCAGTTCGGTCGTCATGCCCGCATCCGATCGCGCATGGCCTCTCCCAGCAGGTTGAAACAGAAGACACAGATGGCGATGGCGATGCCCGGCCAGATCATCAGCAGTGGCTGCCTGTAGATCTGCTGGGACGCGTCGCCGAGCATCGAGCCCCAGCTCGCCGCCGGTGCCTGGACGCCGAGGCCGAGGAAGCTCAGGCTCGCCTCGGCCAGCATCGCGAAACCGGCCGCCAGGGCCGCCTGCACGATGATGGGTGCGGCGATGTTCGGCAGCACGTGCCGGCGGATGATCCACCAGGTCGGTGCGCCGATCACCTTGGCCGCGTCGATGTACACCTCGCCCTTGCGGGCCACCACCGCGCCACGGGCGACCCGGATGAACCGCGGGACGAAGATGAACGCGATCGCGCCGACGGTGTTCACCGTTCCCCGGCCCAGGGCGCCGAGAATCGCGATGGCGAGCAGGATCGGCGGGAACGCGAGGTACGCGTCGGTGATGAACGAGACGATGCTGTCGAACTTGCCGCCGAAGTACCCGGCGAGCGTGCCCAGCAACGCGCCCAGGGCGAGGGCCACGATGACCGCACCCGCCGCGACGGTCAGGCTGATCCTGGTCGCGTAGATCATGCGGCTGAGCACGTCGCGGCCGAGGGTGTCGGTGCCGAGCAGATGCGAGGCCGACGGCGACTGGAGGCTGTTCATCAGGTCGCCCTTGAGCGGGTCGGCCAATGGCAGCACGGGTGCGAGTATCGCGGCGAGTGCGAGCAGTGCGAGCACGCCGAGCGACACCGTCACCGACGGACGTCTGAGGGTCTGCACCCGCGTCACCTCCGCGATCTCGGGTTGAGCCAGATGTAGGACAGGTCGACCAGCAGGTTGCAGACCACGACGATGAGCACGGCGGTCAGCACGACGCCCTGGAGCACCGGGATGTCGCGTTGCAGCACGGCCTCGATGGCGAGCTGGCCGATGCCGGGCAGGCCGAAGATCTGCTCGATGATGACGGCGCCGCCGAGGATGGAGGCGATCTGCAGGCCGAGGATGGTCAGCGGGGTGATGGCGGCGTTCTTCATGGCGTGCTTGCCGATCACCATCCACGCGCGCAGGCCCTTCGCCCGGGCGGTCCGCACGTACTGCTCGTCGAGCACGTCGACGAGCGCGGTCCGCAGCTGCCGGGCGATCTCGGCGGTCATCGCCAGGCCGATGGCGACCGACGGCAGGATCAGGCCGCGCACCCACGCGGCCGGGTCCTCGTTCGGTGGGGTGTATCCGGACGCCGGCAGCCAGCGCAGCTTCACCGCGAACAGCAGCACCAGCAGCAGCGCGATCCAGTAGCTGGGCAACGCCACCGACACCGATGTGAACGCGGTGACGGCCCGGTCCAGCCAGGACCCGCGCCGCACCGCCGCCGCGATACCCAGGGGTACCCCGACGAGCAGTGCGACCAGCAAACCCCCGAGAGCCAGGGACAGGTCGACCGGCAGCTTCTGCAGGATCAGGCCGGTCACGCTGTCCGCGCCACCGTAGATGGAGTGGCCGAAGTCGCCGACGGCGACCTGGCGCACCCATGCGAAGTACTGTTCGACCGCCGGCCGGTCCAGGCCCAGATCCGCGCGGATCTCGGCGATCCGCTCGGGTGTCGGTGCGTCCCCGGCGAGGGTGATCGCGGGGTCGCCCGGGACGAGGTACGTCAGCGAGAACGTCACCACGGACACCAGGATCAGGGTCGGGACCAGCCGGGCCAGCCGGCTCAGGAGGGTTTGCAGCATCGGTCAGCTCACAGGGCCAGGCCGAGGTTGGTGAAGCGGGTGGTGGTGTCCACCGGGAACTTCTCCAGCCCCTTCACGTTCGGCTTGGCGATGTAGGAGCGCTGCGGGTAGAACAGCGGGATCACGGCGGATTCCTCCATGAGCGCCTTCACCAGGGCGTGGATGGCCGCGTTGCGCCCGTCGCCCGGCTTCAGCGTCGCCTCGTACATGGTCTGGAACTCGGGCTTGAGCCACCGGTGCGAGGCGTTGAGCACGCCGTCGGGGGCCAGGAGCTGCTGGAGTGCGAGGGACGGGTCGGTCACGCCGGAGTACGCGCCGAACGTGCAGTCGGTCTTGCCGTCGACGAAGTAGTTCTGGGTGACGGCCTGGTTGGTCGCGGTCGTGAACGTCATCTTGATGCCGGCGGCGGCCAGTTGCTGCTGCACGGCTGCGGCGATGTCCGGGAACGCGTTGCTGTTGGCCAATTCGCAGGTGAACGAGACCTTGTCGGTCAGCCCGGCACCGGCCAGCAGTTCCTTGGCCTTGGCGGCGTTGAAGCTCCAGTACGGTGACGGGAGCGTGGTGTTGTTAGCGAAGTAGTTCGGCGGGAACGGCTGCTGGTAGTCCGAGGCGTACCCGAACGACAGCCGGTCGATGATGGCTTTGCGGTCGATGGCGAGGTTGATGGCCTGGCGCACGACCGGGTTGCCGAGGTCGCCCTTGCTCCAGTTGACGAAGATGCCGTACCAGGTGAACGTCGACTGCGGGTCCACGGTGACGCCGGCGCGCTTGGCCGAGTCGATGGTGGCCGCGTTCATGTACGTGGCGTCGAGCTGCCCGGACTGGAACGAGCTGAGGCGGGTGGCCTCGGCCGGTTGGATCATCATCTCGAGCGTCTTGATCTGGACGTCTTTGACGTTCCAGTAGTCCTCGAACCGCTCGTAGACGATCCGGTCGTTCTGCCGTGACAGCGTCACCTTGAACGGCCCGGCGCCGCATGGCTGCGTCTCCAGCGACGCGTCGGTCAGCACACTCGGGCAGACCAGTGCGCCGGCCCGGTTCGCGAGCACCGACGGCAGGTACGCCGCCTGCTGCTTCAGGGTGAGCGTGACGGTCTTCGGGTCGGTCACCTCGACCTTGCCGACCACCTGGAGCAGGGCGGCGGCGAGCATGCCCTTGCCGGTGATCTCCTTGTCCAGGTTGGCCTTCACGGCGGCCGCGTCGACCGCGGTGCCGTCGTGGAACTTCACGCCGTCGCGCATCGTCAGCGTGAGCGTCAGGCCGTCGGCGCTGAACTCCCATTTCTGCGCCAGGCCGGGGGTGACGACGCCGGCGGCGTCGGTGTCGAGAATCCGGTCATAGACGGGAAAGACGACGAAGTTGTTGTAGTCCTGGGCAAGCTTGTGCGGATCCCACGTTGTCGGCGAAACCGAGAATCCGAACCGTAACTTCGCATTCCGGTCGAAGCTTGCCGAGGCGGTGTCCGAAGGGGTCGTACCGCCGGAGCTGCACGCCGCGGCGAACGCCACGACCAGTCCGAGCGACAGGAACAGCCGATTGCGAGTTCGCATGTCAACCTCCGTGCAACAGGGCATCCAAGACGTCCAAGGCATCCGAGCTTCCACGAGTGCGCCCTGGCTGCCCAGCGGCAGATCCCGCACAGTGGAACGAGTTCTGAGCTGCTCAGCCGGGTCGCCGTAATATTGCCGTCACGGGAGCGTAACGGGCTTGCAATCTTGGGCACCAGATGCTCTAGAGTCCAGATGTGCGCAGCCAACAAGACCGGTCGAGCGATTCGGTACTGCAACGCGCCGACTCGCTCCTCGGCGCGTTCGGCCCCAGGCACAGGAATCTCACGCTGTCCGCCATCGTCATCCGCACCGGCCTGCCCAAGTCGACGGCCCACCGAACCGCCAAGCAGATGATGGAACTCGGCTGGCTGGTCTACGAGAACGGCCAGTACTCGCTGGGCAGCCGGCTGTTCGAGCTCGCCGGCCACAGCTCGATCCGGTACGAACTGCGCGAGGCCGCGCTGCCGTACATGGAGGACCTCTACGAAAGCACCCACGGGGGCGTGCATCTGGCTGTGCACAAGGACCTCGACGTCCTCTACGTGGAGAAGATCCGCGGGCACGACGCCATCACCGACCTGTCCCAGGTCGGCGGCCGGATGCCGATGTACTGCACCGGTCTGGGCAAGGTGCTGCTCGCGTACGCGCCGGGCGAGGTGCTGGAAGCGGTCATCGACAAAGGGCTCGTGGGCCGCACCCAGGCCACCATCACCTCCCCCGTCCGGCTGCGCCGCGAGGTGCAGACCGTGCGGGCCTACGGTGTCGCGTACGACCGGGAGGAGGCGACCATCGGCGTCAGCTGCGTCGCCGCCCCCATCTACGGCTCGAACCGTGAGGTCGTGGCCGCCGTATCGATCAGCGGCCGGGCCAGAACCAACCGCCTCGACCGCCTGGCACCGGCCGTCACCGCCGCCGCGCTCGGCATCTCCCGCAAACTCGCCGGCGCCGGCGCCGGCGCCGGCCCGCGCCGCGTCTGACACAGCATCGCTGCTGAACACGGCGTCACGCCTTCGGCAGTCGCCAGCCCGGCGGGTACCGTTCCCCGCTCACCGGCGCCGCGGCGAGGACGGCCTCGATGCGTTGCAGGGTCTCGGGTGTGAACGCGACGTCGGTCGCGGCCGCGTTCTCCGCCAGGTGCCGTTCGTCGGTGCTGCCCGGAATCGGTACCACCAGCCGTGACCGATGCAGCAGGTGACTCAGCGCGAGCTGGCCGGGCGTGACCCCGGCGTCGCCGGCGACCTCGTTCAGCGTGGCGACGAGGCGCTGGTTGTGTCGCAGGTGCTCACCGCCGAAGCGGGGCAGCCGGGCGCGCAGGTCACCGTCGGCGAACCCGGCGACCGCCTGGAGCCGCCCGGTCAGCAGTCCCTTGCCGAGCGGCGCGAACGCGATCAGCGCCGCGCCGAGCCGTTCGCACTCGGGCAGCACGCCGGTCTCCACGCCGCGTTCGAACAGCGAGTACTCGCTCTGCACGGACAGGACCGGCGCGACGGCGGCGGCCAGGCGCAACTGCCCGGCGCCGACCTCGCAGAGGCCGATGTGGCGCACCTTCCCGGCGGCGACGAGCCCGGCCATCGCGCCGACCGTCTCCTCGATCGGCACCAGCGGGTCGGCCCGGTGAAGCTGGTACAGGTCGATCACGTCGGTCCGCAGCCGGCGCAGCGACGCCTCGGCCGACCCGAGGACGTGCGCGGGCCGGCCGTCGACGACCCGGCCGGTGCCGGTGCCGGTGTGATCGGGGACCAGTCCCACCTTGGTGGCCAGCACCACCCCGTCACGGCGACCGGCGAGGGCCGCGCCAAGGCGTTCCTCACCGGCGCCCCCGCCGTACGAGTCGGCGGTGTCGAAGAACGTGATGCCCAGATCCAGCGCATGGTGAACCGCCCGGGTGGCACGTTGCGCGCCGACCGTGCCGAAGTAGCCGTCGGCCAGGCCCATGCAGCCCAGCCCGATCGCCGATACGGTCGGCCCGTCGCGGCCGAGTCGCCGATAGCGCACCGCGATCAGCTACCCGGTGCCGGCGTCGGAGCCGAACCCGAACGCGCGGTCGATGGCGGCAGCGGCCTCGTGTTCGGGCGCGCGGTCGATCCCGGCGACCGGTTCGAAGCCGCCGTAGCGGCTGCGGAAGAAGAGCAGCGGCGACAGGCCGGGGTTCTCCCCCGCCGCCAGCGGACGGCCGATCACGATGTCGTGGTCGCCGCCCGGGTGGACAGCGACGATCTCGCACTCCAGGTGTGCCATGCTGCCGTCGATGACCGGCGCACCGGTGCGGCCCGGCGCCCAGGCCACCCCGGCGAACTTGTCGGCGCCGCTGACCGCGAAACCGCGGCTGAGCGCACGCTGGCCCTCGGCGAGGATGTTCACCGCGAACCCGCCGGTGGCCCGGATCCGCGGCCACGTCGTCGACGAGCGCGCCGGGCAGAACATGACCAGCGGCGGGTCCAGCGACAGCGACGAGAACGTCTGGCAGGTCATCCCGATCGGACCGTCGTCGTGGGCGGTGACGATGACGACCCCGGTGCAGAAGTGGCCGAGGACCCGTCGGAAGATCGCCGGGTCGGCCAGCGTCTGACCGTTCACAGCTTCGCCCGGGTGTAGAGCTTCCGGGCGTTGCCCTCGAAGATCTTGAACTTGTCGTCGTCGGTCAGCCACGGGATGCCAGTCACCATCGGCACGGTGTCGTCGAACTTGCGACCGGTCTCCGGGTCGACGAACTGCGCCGAGCCCCACATCTCGCTGGCGTAGAGCACGTTGTCCACGCCCATCTTGGCTATCGTCAGCTCGATGGACTCCGCGTCGTACGTGGACAGGTCGAACCAGATGTGCCGGACCACCTCCTCGAACGGCGCGAGCCGGGCGCCCACGTGGATGGCCCGCATCCGGTTCCAGTGGAACGGGATGCCACCGCCACCGTGCGGGATGACGAGCTTCAGGTCCGGGAAGTCGGTGAAGACCGAGGACGTGGTGAGCTCGACGACCGCGGCGACGTCGGTGTTGACGTAGTGCGAGCCGTTCATGTGCAGGTGCGGGTTGCGGGTGTTCGCCGCGTGGATCAGCCCGACCAGGTCGTACTCGCACATCTTCTCGTACAGCGGGTACCAGGAACGGTCGCCGAGCGACGGGCTCAGCGGCGCGATCCCGCCGGACGGGTCCGGGTTGAGCTGGAGGCTCACGAAGCCCATCGCCACGCAGCGCTCGATCTCCGGGATGCACGCGGCCGGGTCGACGCCGGGGCTCTGCGGAAGCTGGAACGCCGGGACGAACATGTCCGGGTACATCGCGCAGGCGCGGGCGATGAGGTCGTTGTTCACCTCGGTCCAGTGGCGGCTGATCCACTCGGTGCCGAACTCGTGCCCCATCAGACCGGCCCGCGGCCCGAAGATGACCCTGTCAATGCCGCGTTCGAGGTTCTCGTTCACGTGCGGCTGGAGGTGCTCGCGCAGGCAGTCGTCGGAGATGCCCGGATCGCCCTTGCCGCGCGGCGCCCGGCCGAGGGTCCCGATCTGCCTGCCGCGGTAGGCGTCCAACTGGACCGGGATCTGCGTGAAGTGCCCATGTACGTCGACGATCACGCCACACCCACCTTCGCGGTCGCCTGCTCCCCGATCCACTTCCGGGCGATGTCGGCCGCCTGGTTGGTGCGCACCGGGTTCGGCATCAGCCACCGGAAACCCTGCTCCAGCCGCCGTTGCACGTTCTGCGGTGTCACGTGCGGAATACCCGCCGGCACCCCCGCGTCGGCGCAGATGGCGAGCACGTCGGCGATCGCCGACTCCACCGCCGGGTGCTGATAGGCCCGCGGGTGACCGAGGTCCTGGCTCAGGTCGCCCTCACCGATGAGCACGGCGCCGATCCCCTGCACTTCGGACAGCATCCTCGGCAGGTTCCGGATCGCCTTGACCTCCTCGCACATCACGACGACGAAGACGTCACCCTGCGGTGCCAGTGGCCAGGTGTCGGCCCGGCGGTAGTACTCCATCACGTCGATGCCCCAGTACCGGGCGGCGCCGAACGGCCCGTCACCGCGGACTCCGGGTGGGTCGTACAGCGCCGCGGACTCCGGGCGGGGGTACCGGCAGGAGGCGACCGCGTTGCGCGCTTCCTCGACCGTGCTCACGTGCGGGAAGACGATGCCGTACACACCAGCGTCGAGGGCCTGTTTGGCCAGGAACTGGTTCATCTCCGACCCGTTGGCCGGAACGCGGACGAACGGGGTGACGGCCGGGGACACGTCCCCGCGCTCGGCCACCACCCGCCGGTCGAGCAGGTACTGGAGG
The DNA here is from genome assembly GCF_040605635.1 of Dactylosporangium sp. NPDC005555. Taxonomy (NCBI): domain Bacteria; kingdom Bacillati; phylum Actinomycetota; class Actinomycetes; order Micromonosporales; family Micromonosporaceae; genus Dactylosporangium; species Dactylosporangium sp. NPDC005555. The sequence goes on along the minus strand of NZ_JBEXDG010000009.1, from coordinate 243,434 downwards.
CTGTCGCGCAGGGTCGCCGCCGAGTAGGGGTTGTGCTCCATCTCGAAGACGACCACGTCGTACGGGCCGGAGGCGAAGGACTGGGCACTGGCCGGGTCGGCCGGGGAGAACGAGGCGATGACCGGGCGGCCGGCCTCCAGCGCGGTGATGGCGCCGTTCAGGTGTACGGGAAGCTCCATGCTGTGCTGGGTCATGGTCACGCCGCCGGTTTCGCGACGGGCCAGTAGCCCCAGTAGCTCAGCGCCGTGAGATCACGCGTCAGCCAGGTGGCATCGTCCACGTGGCGCCCCTGCACCCCGTACTCGAGTTCGAAGCCGCCGGGGCAGAACAGGTAGAACGACAGCACCTCGTCGTTCGAATGCTGGCCCAGCTCGGACTTGAGCACGCCGGCCTCGCGGGCGCGGGCGAACGTGCGGCCGAACGTCTTGAGCGAGTCCGCCTCCAGCATCATGTGCCGCATGCCCTGCTCGGACTGGGTCTGCGTGAGCGCGATGGTGTGGTGGCGGGGGTTGCAGCCGAGGAACCGCAGCCGCACCGTCATGCCGTTCGGAAACTTCACGGCCATCGAGTCCCGGTGCCGGAAGCCCATCACCCGCGTGTAGAAGTCGAACGCGGCCTCGATGTCGGAGGCCGGCAGCACGACGTGGCCCATACCGAGCGCGCCGGTCAGGAAGCCACCACCGAACGGCAACTGCGCGTCGTCGCCGTCGACCACCGGGCTGAAGAACACCTCGACCGGGTTGCCGCACGGGTCGTCGAACGCGACGAACCGCTCCACCTTGCGCTCGGCGGCCTCGTCGGCCGACCCTTCCTTGACGGCGACACCGGCCGCCTGGAGCTCGGCCACGGCAGCGTCGAGGGTGGCACCGTCGCGCACCTCGAAGCCGGAGCCGGCCAGCCGGTCCCGCCGGCCGGGCACGATCGCCAGCCGGACCGGGCGGTCGTCGAGCCGGATGTGCAGCCCGCCGCCGGGCGCGTCGGTGACGAGCGCGCCGAGAACGTCGTGCGCGAACGTCCGCCACTCGTCGACGACGGTGGACTCGAGGCGCACGTATCCGAGACTATGAATGTCCATATGCCGGATTCCCTTCTGGAATCAGGAAGTCAGCCGTTGGCGAAGAAGTCTTTGGTCAGCCGCTCGAACTCGGCGCGCTGCTCGATCATGGCCCAGTGCCCGCACTTCGGGAACACGTGCAGCCGCGCGTTCTCCAGCAGGCGGAAGCCGACGAACGCGCCGTCGAGAGGCTGGACGCGGTCCTCCCGGCCCCAGGTGATGAGCACCTCGTGCTTGATCCGGTGCGCCTCGCGCCACAGCTCGCCCTCGGTGTGGAACTTCTGGTTGGCGACCTGCATCGCCTTGAGACCGGGGCCGGCGGCCGGGTTCATCGCCGCAGCGAAGCGGTCGGCGACCAGCTCGGGGGTGACGAGCGACTGGTCGTAGACCATGGACCGCAGGAACGCCTCCATCTTCTCCGGCGTCTTGTCCGTGGCGCCGAAGAACTCCATCAACCGGCGGATGCCCTCGCTGGGCCGCGGCGCGAAGAGCCCGATGGACAGCGCCGACCCCGGGCCCATCAGCACCAGGCGGCCGGCGCGCTGCGGGTACGACAACACGAACTGGGCCACCACCGATCCACCGAGAGAGTTGCCGAGCAGGTGGGCCTTCTCGATGCCGAGCTCGTCCATCAGCGCGGCAACCGCGTCCGAGGCGTACTGCAGGTAGCTGCGGTCGTACTCCGCCGGGTGCCCGGACTTGCCGAAGCCCGGCATGTCGACCAGGATCGTGCGGAAGTCCTTGGCGTAGTTCGCGATGTTGCCGGAGAAGTTGCTCCACGCCGACACCCCGGGCCCGGCGCCGTGCAGCAGGATCAGCGGTTCACCGGAGCCGGCCTCGTGGTAGTGCAGGGGGTGTCCCAGCACCGTCGTCGTCCGGCTGGTGGCGTCGTAGTCGGAAGCGTCGGACATCGATCCTCCAATGGGTGAACGTAGCAAGCTAAATGCCCTGGTCGGCGATGGAGAGGCCGAACTGGTGCGCGCCATAGGCCATCAGGATCGGCTCGGCGACGTTGCTGTTGTGCAGGCTGCCGGCGTGGATGTCGCGCCAGGCCCGCTGGATCGGGTTGCGTTCGTGCAGCACCCGGCCGCCGGAGTTGGTGAAGACCCGGTCGACGGCCGAGGCAGCGAGGTGCGTGGCACGGACCTGGTCGCGGCGGCAGCGGGCGCGCAGCTCGATCGGCAGTTCCTTGCCGTCACGGGCCAGCGTCAGCATCTCGTCGAAGTTGCGCATCATCTGCAGCCGGGCACCGTCCAGCTCACCGGCCGCCTCGGCGACGCGGGCCTGGGAGAACGGCTCCTCCGCGACCCGTGAACCCTTCGAGATGCGGGTCCGTTCGGCGGTCCAGGAGATGTGCTCATCGAGGGCACCCTGTGCGGCGCCGAGCAGGGGCGCCGTGATGCCGTAGCTGAACACCGAACCGAACGGCAGGGCGAAGATGGGCGAGTCGCTGGTGACACTGCCCGACGTGAACGGGTGCGTGCGGTGCTCCGGGACGAACGCGTCCTCGACGACGACGTCATTGCTGCCGGTGCCGCGCAGCCCCACCACGTTCCACACGTCGTCGACGGTGTAGTCCGTGCGCGGCAGCAGGAAGCACAGCCGGCGCACGGTGCCGTCCGCCTCGGTCGCCGCGCCGCCCAGGATCACCCACGAGCAGTGGTCGGATCCGGACGAGAACGACCAGCGCCCGCTGATCCGGTACCCGCCCTCGACGATGCGCACCGAGCCCCGCGGGGTGTACGAGGAGCTGATGAGCGTGTCCTGGCCGGCACCCCAGACGTCCTCCTGCGCCTGTTGCGGCATCAGGCCGACCTGCCAGTTGTGCACCCCGACGACGGCGAACACCCAGCCGGTCGACGGGCAGGCCGCGCCGATGATCATCGCGGCCTCCATGAAGGTCTGCGGGTCATACTCGAACCCGCCGTACATCGCGGGTTGCAGCATGCGGAACAGACCGGCGGCCTTCAGCTCGGCGATGGTCTCGTCCGGGATCCGGCGGGCGTTCTCGGCGGCGAATGCTCGTTCACGTAGCGCCGGTGCGAGCGCGCGAGCCTTGTCCAGCATGTCCTCCGGGCTCATGGCCGACCTCCTGAAGCTCTGCGGCGGTACGGATGAGAACCGCGCTTGGCTCACTCTCCAAAGACGCCCCGATCTTGTAAAGCGGCCGGTCCCGATGAGCGGCACGGTCACACCAGGTCGCGCCGCGCGGCCGTGCACTGAACGGACGTTCGGCCGATGCCCGCCCGCGGAAAGCGTGCATATGGTGACGCGATGGCAATCTTCGCCGCCATCCCCGACGCCGTGGCCGCCATCGCGACGGGCCGTCCTGTGGTGGTGGTCGATGACGAGCACCGGGAGAACGAGGGCGACCTCGTGTTCGCGGCGCAGTTCGTCACGCCGGAACTCCGGTATCTGCGGAGCGAACGAGACCGGATGGTCCACGCCCTCGGCGGGCTACCCTGGCACGACGACGACCTCTCGTGGGCTGCCCCGGTCGCGCGGGCCGGGCGGGCGACACCGGCCGACCATCGCGGGCGGGTCAGCGTGTACGGCCTGGCGACCGAGGACGCCGACCCGATGTGAGGTCACCCCCAGCCTCATTCGAGCAGCGGATCGGGCGCGATCCTGGCCCGCAACGGCACTTCCCGGATGAACAGCGTCAGCAGGAAGCCGGCCGCCATCACCACCGTGGCCACCAGGAACACCTCGTGCAACGCCGCCGCGAACGCCGCGTCCTGCGGCTGCCGGTCGCGCAGCGCCGCGTCCAGGTGCCCGGCGAACACCGCGCCGAAGAACGACACCCCGATCGAGGCGCCGACGGACCTGACGAACGCGAACGTCGACGTCGCCACCCCGAGGTCCCCGGCCCGGACGGCGTTCTGCCCGGCCAGCAGGAGGATCTGCATCACCGCACCCAGGCCGAGCCCGAGGCACGCCATGCCGAGCGCCTGGAACCAGTACGGTGACGTCACCGTCATCGTGGACATCACCAGCAGGCCCGCGGTCATCAGCGCCGTGCCCGCCACCGGGAACGCCCGGTACCGCCCGTGCCGGGCCAGCAGCCTGCCGGAGCTCACCGACGCCAGCACGAGGCAGACCATCACCGGGATCATCTTCAGCCCGGACACGGTCGGGGACGCGCCATCGACGATCTGGAGGTACAGCGGCAGGAACGTGACGGCGCCGAGCGTGCCGAACCCGACCAGGAACGCGGTGCCGCAGGCGAGCCGGAACACCGACGCGCGGAACATCCGCAGCGGCAGCACTGGCTCGGCGACCCGGGTCTGGACGAGCAGGAAGCAGCCGACGACCCCGACGAGCGCCACGACGCCGGGCAGCATCACACCCAGGTCGGCGAAATTACGCCCCCTGCCGGCCCACGTGGTCAGGAGCACGAGCCCGGCCGCCGCGACCGACAGCAGCACCGCACCGAGCCAGTCGACCCGTGCCGCCGTCCGCCGGGCCGGGAGCCGCAGCACCCGCCAGGTGATGACGAGCGCCGCGACGCCGATCGGCAGGTTCAGGAAGAACGGCCACCGCCATGACAGGTGCTCGGTCAGCACCCCGCCGACGAGCGGGCCCACCACCGAGGCGAACGCCCAGACCGCACCGATGTATCCCTGGTAGCGCCCGCGGGTCGCCGGTGCCAGCAGGTCACCGATGATGGCCTGGGCGCAGACGAGCACGCCCCCGGCGCCGACCCCCTGCACCGCCCGGAAGGCGACGAGCTGCGTCATCGTCTGCGCCAGCCCGGACAGCACCGACCCCACGAGGAAGACGCCGATCGCGATCTGGAACAGCGGTTTCCGCCCGTACAGGTCGCCGAGCTTGCCGAACAGCGGGGTGGAGACGGTCGACGCCAGCAGGTACGCGGTCACGACCCACGACAGGTACGTCAGCCCGCCGAGGTCGGACACGATCGTCGGCAGTGCCGTGGTGACGACGTTCTGGTCCAGCGCGGCCACGAACGTGCCCGACATCAGGCTCGAGAACACCATCATGATCTGCCGGTGGGTGAGCCCACCCTCGTCCTGCTCCACCCGGGCGATCCTGCCCCGGTGGAGCCGGTGCGGCTGCGGCGCGTTCCATCACCCGGCACACGATCACGTCACACCTACCCGGCCCGCACGTGCCCCGTCCCGCTCCTACTCGCACCGCGACGCCACCTTCCCGCGTCGGCCCACGCCGCGACCGACGGAGGCCCGTCAGGAGTGGCTCAGGCTGTGGCGAGTTCCGTGGTGCAGTGCGGGCAGCGGACCGCGCCCGCCGGCACGTCCTCCATCCGGCAGCTCGGGCAGGTCTTCGTCGGGGGCGGGTCCCCGAACACCGTTCTGCCGCGCTTCTGCATGTACGCCCGGTACGGCACCACGATCAGGAAATAGATGACGGCCATGAAGATGATGAAGTAGATGAGGGCGCCGATGAAGGCCCCCAGGTCGATCCGCTGGCCGTTCACCGTCCAGCCGATACCCTGCCCCGTCGCGCCGCCGCCCGCCAGCGCGTTGACCAGCGGCGTGATGACGCTGTCGGTGAAGGCCTTGATCAAGGTACTGAAGGCCAACGCGACCACCAGACCCACAGCAACGATGATCAGGTCGCCCTGCATCAGGAAGTTCTTGAAGCCCTTCAACATCCGCACTCCCCCTAGGCCGCCGCTGAGCCCTCTCTACCGAGCCGGCGCCGACTTAAACCAGGCTGACCTGACCAGGGTCGCCGATCGAGGACCACACCTGCAGGAGAGCTGCACAGGTCACTGCTGGAACTCACAGCCTGGGCCAAGCGGCACCGCAACCGACGGCGGGGCCGCCGGACGATCGGGAATGTTCCGGTCAACCGGGCCCGGCCGTTCGACGGATGTTCGCGGATCAACTGATGTTCAAGGACGACCACCTGGGGCCCATCCTGCGCACAACCTCGGCCTCCCGCCGTTGAGCGCTCTTCGTTGATCGACAGTCGCCGCCGGCAGGTCGCCGTCCGCTGCCTCAGTACGTCGGGAGTCGCGGCACCGCAGCGAGCAATTGCCGGGTGTAGGGGTGCTGCGGGCGTTCGAAAACGTCCTCGACCGGTCCGCGTTCAACGACGTCGCCGTCCTTCATGACGAGCACGTCGTCGCTGAGGTACCGGATGACGCCGAGATCGTGGGAGATGAACAGCATCGCCAGACCGCGAGCCGCCTGGAGCTCGGCGAGCAGGTCGAGGATCTGCGCCTGGATCGACACGTCCAGTGCCGACACCGGCTCGTCGCAGACCAGCAGGTCCGGCCCAGGTGCCAGGGCCCGGGCGATGGCCACGCGCTGCCGCTGGCCGCCGGACATCTCCGCCGGGCGGCGCTCGGCGAGTGACGCCGGCAGGCCGACGGTGTCCAGCAGCTCGGCGACGCGGCGGCGGCGCTCGGCCGGGTCGGGGACACCGTGCAGCGCCTCGCTGACGACCTGCCCGGTGGTGAACCGCGGGTCGAATGAGTTGAGCGGGTCCTGGTGGATGAGCTGGATCCGGCCGCGTCGCGGGCGGCGCTGCCGTTCCGGCAGGGCGCTCCACGCCGCACCGGCGAAGCGGACCTCGCCGGACTCGGGTCGTAGCAGGCCGAGCGCGATGCGTGCCACGGTGCTCTTGCCGGAGCCGGACTCGCCGACGATGCCGAGGGTGCGGCCGCCCGCCACCGTGAACGACACGTCGTGGACGGCGTCGCGCAGGGTCCCGTCCGGCCGGGGGTAGCGCTTGGTCACCCCGCGCACGTCCAGGAGCGTCTCCCCCACGCGGCCGGCGGTGGCCCGGCGCGGGCGCGCCGAGGGCACCGCGGCCAGCAGCTGCCGGGTGTAGGCGTGCCGGGCGGCGCCGAGCACGGCCTGCGGGGTGCCGGTCTCGACGATCACCCCGTCGCGCATCACCAGGATGTGGTCGGCCATCCGGCCCACCACGGCCAGGTCGTGACTGATCATCAGCAGCGCGGTGCCGCCCGCCCTGAGCTCTTCCAGCAGTGTCAGCACCTGTGCCTGGACCGTCACGTCGAGCGCGGTCGTGGGCTCGTCGACGACGAGGACCGGCGGCGCCGCGATCACCGCGGAGGCGATCAGCGCTCGTTGCCGCAGGCCGCCGGAGAGCTGGTGCGGGTACTGCTCGGCGCGCAGCGACGGTTCGGGAACACCGGCGTCGGCGAGCGCGCCGACCACCCGCGCCTCGCGCAGGCCGCGCGGGATCAGCCGATGCCGGCGCAGGGGCTCGCCGACGTCCTGGCGCACCCGGTGCAGCGGGTTGAGCGAGCCGAGGGCATCCTGCAGGACCAGGCCGATGTCGCGGCCGCGGACCTGGCGCCACTGTCGTTCCGACAGCGCGGTCAGGTCCCGCCCGGACAGCCGCAGCGCGCCGGCCGTCACGGTGGCGTTCGAGCCGGCCAGGCCGAGCAGCGCCCGGGCGGTGGCGCTCTTGCCGGACCCGGACTCCCCGACGATCGCCAGGCACTGCCCCGCGTGCAGGGTGAAGCCGATGCCGCGGACCGCCTCGACGGTGCCACCGCGGGCGCGGAAGGTCACGCGTAGGTCCTCGGCCGTCAGGACCGCGGGTGTGTTCACCGGTCCGCCGCCGTGGATTGTGCCCGCAGCGCGGCGATCCAGCGCTCATCGCGCCTCGACCGGCGACGCCGTTTGCGGTCCTCCAGGATGTCCGCGGCCCGGGCCGGGTCGCCGCTGCGGGCCAGCGCGTCGCACAGCGTGTCGACGACGATGTCCTGCTGCAGGCGGCTGCCGCCGACCAGGCTCACCGCCGACAGCACGCCGCCGATGTGCTGCGCGGCCTCGTCGTAGCGGCCCTCGCCGTGGGCGGCGACACCGTCGAGGACGGCGAGGACGACGTCGCGGTTGGGGCGGGCGGTCTCGGCCCGCCACGCGGCGCGGAGGGTGTCCAGCGCGGCGCGGTCGGCGAGCGCGAGGGCGAGCGCCGCGTGGACGTCGAACAGCCCGGTGCGCGCGGCGCCGACCTGCGTGCGGGCCAGTTCGGCCACCGGCGACCAGGGAAGATCCTGGCGGCCGTCGATCCGCAGCCGCCACAGCACGGCGGCGCTGTCCACCAGGGTCGTCCGCCGGTTGGAGACCCGCGGGTCGAGGGCGGCGTGGTAGCGATGCAGGCCGAGGTCCGCGTCGTCGTTCTCCAGTGCGACGAGCGTGTGGTGCCAGCGCAGGTGGGTCTGCAGCGGCGAGCGGGGGTGGCGGGTGTCGAACCAGCCGGCCAGGAACGATTCCGCCGTCGCGATGCGTCCGGTTTCGTGCAGGACGTGGACGTATCCGTGGCAGGCGGCCCGGTTGTCCGGCCGATCGCGCAGGGACAGCTCGGCGGCCGTCTCGGCCGCGGCGAACTGCCATGCCTCCTCGAACTCCAGCGAGCAGATCCCGGCAAGTGCCCAGTCGTCCGGGAACGCGGCGCTGGAGCGGGCGGCGAGGCCGAGCACCCCGTCCCGGCCGGTGCCGGCGGCGATCCGCCGCGTGCTGAGCAGCCCCGCGGCGAAGCCGAGCACGAGCAGGTCGCCGGGGTGGCGGTCGAGGTGCTCAGCGAACGCCGCCAGGTGCGCCGGCGGCGCCGTGACGAGATCGATCTGCCGGGCCTCACGCGCGGTGAGCCGGTCCGGCCGTTCGCGGCGCAGCCGGACCGCGGCGGTGAACGCCTCCCGGGCCTCTGCGTCGCGGCCCGCCGATGCGAGGCTCAGGCCCAGGCCGAGGTGTGCGACGGCGAGGCCCGGGTCCAGGGTGACGGCGCGGTCGAAGCCGTCGACGGCGGAGTCGTCCAGGGCCAGGAACTCATCGACGGCCTCGAAGTAGGCCGCCGCGGCCTGCGGGTCGTCGGTGGACACCGTCTGCCCGTACCGGTCCGTCTGCAATGTCATCCCTCTCCGGTGGTCATCGGCCGCCGCGGACCGCGCCGACGCCGAAGCGGGTGCGCAGTTCCCGGCCGAGGACGGTCACCGCGACGGCGGTGACGGTGATCAGCAGGCCCGGGAAGACCCCGGCCCACCAGGCGACGGCCAGCGTGGAGCGACCCTCGGCGAGCATCGCGCCCCACTCCGGCGTCGGTGCTTGCGTGCCCAGCCCGAGGAAGCTCAGTCCGGACGCGAAGATGATCGCCACCCCGAGCCCGAGCGTGGCCGTCACGAGCAGCGGGCCGATCGCGTTGGGCAGGATGTGCCGCCGGAGCGAGGTCCACGGCCCGACGCCGAGGCCGGTGGCCGCCTCGACGTAGCCGGCGCGGCGCACCACGAGCAGCCGCGAGCGCAGCAGCCGCGCGTAGCCGGGCATGTCGGCCAGCCCGATGGCGACGAGCAGGCTCAGCTCGCCCCGTCCGACGATCGTCACCACGACCAGGGCCAGCAGCAGCGCCGGGAACGCCAGCAGCACGTCGAGCACCCGGCTGAGGACCGTGTCGGCCAGCCGGCCGCCGAGCGCGGCGAGCACCCCGACCGGGACCGCGACGAGCAGCGCGACCAGCGTGGCGCCGGCCGCGATCCGCAACGAGTGCCGCGCGCCGTAGACGGCGCGGGTGAACAGGTCCCGGCCGAGCTGGTCGGTGCCGAACGGATGGTCCCCGCCCGGCGGGTGGAACGAGGCCAGCGGATCGGTCGTGTTCGGGTCGTGGCCGGTGAACAGCTGCGGCCACACCGCCGCGGCCGTGACGACGAGGATCACGAGCGCCGCCGCGACGGCCGCGACCGGCAGCCGGCGGGTGAACCTAGCGGCCATCGCGACGCAGCCTCGGGTCGACGACGAGGTACGACAGCTCGACGAGCAGGTTCAGCACCACGTACACCGCGGCGGACAGCATCACCACGCCGGTGACCATCGGGACGTCCTTGTTCGTCACCGCGGTCAGCGTCACCTGCCCGAGCCCGGGCCGGCCGAAGACCTGCTCGATGAGGACCGACCCGCCGAGGAGGCCCCCGACGAACCAGCCGGTGAGCGTGGTGGCCGGCACCAGGCAGTGCCGCAGCGCGTGCCCGGTCCGCACGGCCAGTTCACCGGCGCCACGCGCCCGTGCCGAGGTGACGAACGGCTGGCCGAGCGCGGTGTCCATCTCCTCACGCAGCACCTGCCCGAGCGTCCCGGCGACCGGCAGGGCCACCGCGACGGCCGGCAGTACGAGGCTGCGCCAGGTGCCGGCCTCGATCACCGGGAAGACGTGCCAGCGCAGCGACAGGAAGGTGATGAGCAGGACGCCCAGCCAGTACTGGGGCAGCGAGACGGCGACCATCTCGAAGCCGGAGAACAGCAGCCGGGCGAGGCGGTGCCGCTCCGGCACGAGGACCGCCGCGCCCACCGCCAGCAGTACCGCCAGCAGCAACGCCGCGACGGCGAGCTGTACGGTCGGCAGCAGCTGTTCGGTGAGCGCGTCCCAGACCGGCCGCTGCAACTGGTAGGAGGTGCCGAGATCGCCGCGGGCCAGGTCACCCAGCAGCCGGGCGTACTGCACGGCGACCGGGTCGGTCAGCCCGTACTCGACGCGGACCTGCTCCTTGAACTCCGGCGACACCAGTGCCTGGTTGCCCATGATGATGTCGACCGGGTCGCCCGGGATCAGGTGCAGCATGACGAAGCACAGCGTCGCCGCGCCCCACAGCTGCACCACCGCGATCACCGCACGGCGGGCGAGGCGGCTGGCGTCACGCCGGATGGGCACGGCCCAGCACCGACCTCTCGCCCGCCTCCACCGCGCTCGACAGCACGTTCTCCCGGGGCGGCAGCGGGCAGTTGTACCAGCCGGAGAACGCGCACGGCGGCAGGTACGCCCGGTTGAAGTCCACGACCCAGCCGTCGCCGGCGCGCAGTGCCTCGACAAAACGCCCGGGGCGGTACGTGCTCACCCCGGTCGTCGCGTCGGCGAACACGAACCACAACCCGTCGTGGCCCTCGAACGCGCGCACCCGATGCGGCGTGCCGGCGAGGACGAATGTCAGCTCGCCGGGGACGACATGTTCGCGGACCACGTCGTCGCGCTGGTACGGCACCGCGGTCGCCGCCGGCGCGGCGAACGGCTCGAACACCGCCGGCACCCGCCACCGCTCGTCGTAGGGGTAACGGTCGATCCCGCCGAACTCGGCCCGGGCCGGCGCCGCGTGCTCGTAGGTGCGCACCACCGGCGTGCCGTCCCGGACGAACGTCCGGATCGTCACGCCCGGCGCCTCGAGGTCGCCGTCCACATAGGACGTGCCGGCGAGGGCGACGCCGTCCCGGGTGAGCGGCGCGTCCGGCGCCACGGTGACGGTGAGCCGCCCGCCGTCCACGCCCCAGGTGCCGGGCACGCCGTCGAGGACCAGCGGCTCGAAGACGGTGTGGGTGCCGGTGAGGGCGACGTGGCCGGCCGGCCCGGCCGCCTCCTCCAGTCGCGCGGCCAGCCACGCCTCCCAGCCGGCGCTCACCTGGTGCGCCACACGGTGTAGAACGAGTCGGGGTAGCCCGACACCGTGAACTGCGTGCCCTGCACGGTGTTCGACGCGCCGAGCAGGTACTGCGGGACGTAGATCGGCACGGCGGCGGCGTTGTCGATGACCCAGCGTTGCAGCGGCTTGTAGGCAGCGGGGCGGTCCTCCTGCCGCAGCGCGGTCAGGCCCTGGGTGAGCCAGCCGTCGACCTGCGGGGCGTCGACGTTGGCGTAGTTGGCGCCGCCCTTGGTCGCCAGGAACTTCGACGACCATACGTTGAACAGCATGTCGGGGTCCGCGCGCTGGTTGCTCTGGTCGGTGATGTCGTAGTCGCCGGCCCGGGCGCGGGAGGCGAACGTGCCGGCGTCCAGGCCCTGCAGCGTCACCTCGAAGCCCAGCTTCTTGGCGTTGTCGGCGATCGCCTGCGCCACGACATCACGCTGCTCCCGCATGACGGTGCTGTTCTGCGTCCACACCACCGTCAGGCGTCTGCCGTCCTTGGTGCGGTACCCCTGGGCGTCCTTCTGCGCCCAGCCGGCCTCGTCGAGCAGGCGGTTGGCGAGGGTCACGTCCTGCGGCCAGCTGCCCTCGAGGGAGCTGTCGTAGGAGTACGGCGTGCTCGGCGTGAGCGGGCTCCAGGCCCGCGGGAAGCGGCCGGCGTAGACCGACTTGACGATGTTATCGATGTCGATGCCGCGCTGGAACGCCTGGCGCACCTTGATGTCGTCGAACGGTCCCCGTTTGGTGTTGAGGTAGGCGGTGAACGGGGTGCCGGCCGCGGCGGCGCTGAGGATCCGCACCCCGCCGCCGGCCTCGAACGCGGCCGCGGTGACCGGGGGCACGTTGGCTGCGAGCTGGGCCTGTCCGCTGCTGACCGCGCCGACCCGGATCGCGCTCTCCGGCAGGAACCGGACCTCGACCTTGTCCAGATAGGCCGCTCCCTGGTGCGGCGAGCCCTCCGGCGGCCAGTTGTAGGCGTCGTACCGGGCCAGCGTGAGGCTTTGCCCCTTGGTGTAGGCGGCGGAGGTGAACGGTCCGGTGCCGACGGCGTTCGGGCCGCCCGCGCACAGTGCCGCCTGCCCCTTGGCCAGCGCGGCCGGCGACTGGATGCCCAGCACCGAAAACGACACGAGTTGCAGGAACGGCGCGAACGGCGACTTGAGTTTGATCACCAGCGTGCCGGGGTCGGTGGCGGTCGCGGAGCCGAACGGCAGCGAACCGGCCAGCGGCGCCTTGGTGGCCGGGTCGACGAAGTGCTCGAAGGTGGCCTTCGCGGCCGTCGCGTCGAGCTTCGCGCCGTCGTGGAAGGTCACGTCGTCACGCAGGTGGAACGTATAGGTGGTGCCGTCGGCGGAGACGTCCCAGGATTTCGCGAGCCACGGATGGAAGGCACCCTTGACGTCTTGGAAGATCAGCGAGTCATAGACGTTGCGCTGCAGGATCTGGGTGGCGATCTGGCTCGGCGCGGCAGGGTCGAGGCAGGTCGGTTCGACGTCGGTGGCGAACACGACCGTGCCGCCGCGCACGGGTGTTCCGGAGGCGGCACCGTCGCCGGGAGTACCGGTGGCGCTGCAGGCGGCGACGAGCGCCACCGACGCTGCCGCCACGACCAGCCTGCGAGACATGGTTACTCCCCTTTTCAGACGTGCTTGCTAGGAAATCAGTGCGAGCGTATACACGCGTCGACGTAGCGGCAAGAGTCCCCCGCTGTGACCTGTCTTGCTGAACTCAGCCCAGCTCAGGAGGAGGAGGCGAGCTTCGCCAGCCGCGCCTCGCGGGCCCGGCCCAGGTGCGCCACGGTCGCCCGGCTGGCCTCCTCGGCGTCACCGGCCTCGATCGCGGCGACGATCCGCTCGTGCTCGTCGCCGGCGATCTCCTGGTCGGCCAGGGTCGGCTCCTCGGCGTCGTAGACCGCCAGCATCGAGTCCAGCCGCTCCAGCAGATCGATGATCGTGGCGTTACCGGCCGCCGCGCGCAGTGCCTTGTGCCAGGCCGCGTGCAGCTCACGCAGCCGCGTCGGGTCGGTGGCGGCGCGCGCCTCACGACCCAGGTGCGCGAGCCGCGCCAAATCGTACGCCGAGCGCCGGGCGGCGGCCCCCGCCGCGCACGTCGACTCCAGCGCGATCCGCGCCTCGTAGATCTCCAGCAGCTCCTCCGGGCTGCGCATCCGCACCCGGTAACCGCGGCGCTCCCGCTCCAGCAGCCCGTCCCGCTCCAGCAGGGCCAGCGCCTCGCGCACCGGCGTCCGCGACACGCCGAGCCGCTCGGACAGCAACGTCTCGAGCAGCACGGTGCCCGGTGCGAGTTTCCCGCTGACGATCTCGGCGCGCAGCCGCTCGTACTGCGTCGAGGTCGAGTCGCGGTTGGCTGCGGGCACCGGAGGCCTCCAAAACATCACCGGGCGGGACGGGGCCCCACTGTAGTTCAGCCCGAGTCACCCGCCGACGGCGTCCGCTCGACAACCAGCGCCTCGATCAGGCCGGGGAAAGCACGCGTCGCCGCCGTCCGCAGCCCCGTCGAACCGGATCGATTGGTCCGCAGCGGGTGGACGCAGCGTTACGGCCAGGCGGTGGACGACCTGCTCGACGGTGCTGAGCTGCGCGCCGATGCGGCTGGCGACGTCGACCTGACCAGCAAACCGCTGATCTGGGGATCGGCGTCATCGCCGGCGTGGGGGTGCGGTGCTTTGGCGCGTGATGAGGGTGGTCGGCAGTTCGATTCGGGAGTGCTCGGGTCGCCGGCCCGCGGCAAGGGTCATCACGAGCTTCGCTGCGGCGGCGCCCATGTCGGCGAGCGGCTGGCGGACCGTTGTCAGCGGCGGTGTCGACCATTGCACGAACGCGAGGTCGTCGAAACCGACAACGCTGAGATCCTTGGGAACGCGGACTCCGGTCTGGTGTGCGGCTTCATAGACGCCGATGGCCTGCAGATCGTTGGCGGTGACGACGGCGGTCGGCGGGTCGGGCAACTGCAGCAGGTAGTGGGCGGCTGATCGACCACCGTCGACGTACAGCGGTTCCGTGCGCAGGAGCGCAGGGTCGACGGGTATCCCTGCGGCGTCCATGGCGGCGCGGTAGCCATCGAGGCGGGCACGGCAGCACAGGTACTGATCCGGACCGTTGATCATGGCGATGCGGCGGTGACCGAGGTCGATGAGGTGGCGGGTAGCGGCCAGTCCGCCGTTCCAGTTCATCGCTCCGACCGAGGGTGTCTGGTGCATGGGTTCGCCGCTCGGGTCCAGGACGACCAGGGGGATGGCCGCGGCGGACAGCTGGGCCAGTTGGCGTTTGGTCAGCTCGGCGGATACAGCGATGACGCCGACGGGACGCCGGGCGAGGACCTGGTCGGACCACCCTCGACCGGGGGTCAGGCGACCCTGCATCTCGGTGAGCGCGACGGCCAGGTCATGTTCCCGGGCGATCTGTTCGACACCGCGGATGATCTCCAACGCCCACAGGCTGTCCAGCGACTGGAACACGACCTCCAGGATCGCGGTCGGCGCAACGTGGTCGCTGCGTTGGTACCCGTGCTCGCGGATCAGCTCCTCGATGCGGCGGCGGGTGTCGGCGGCGACGCCGGCGTGGCCGTTGATCACCTTGGAGACAGTGGGTGATGACACCCCTGCCAGCTCGGCGATGCGGGCCACGGTCATCTCCCGCCGTGGACGACGGTCTACGCCTGCGTCAGGGCCTGTAGATGTCACCGGCGCAGTCTATGCAGACCCCCAACGCCCGACGCCGTATCTGGATGTTTCGAGAAACTTACAGAATGTTGCGTTCCTGAAAGTTCGCCTACCTGCAGAAACTTGGGTGCCCTATTGATTCTGGTACCAGATGGACTGCCGCAGCCGCACGATGGCGCGCAGTCGAAGCACTGGAGGACACATGCAACGCTGGATCAAGTTCGGACGCCTCCGAACTGCGGCGGTCTTCACCGCCGCAGTCCTGCTGCTGGGTGCGGCGCTGACCGTCCCCGCTCATGGCGCGGCCGCGGCGGACGCATCAACGAAGTACCTGGCCATCTTCCGCCAGACGAGCCCCACCGAGATCCCGGCGGGCACCGCCAGCCGATACGGCGTCACCCCGGCCAGCGCGGTGTGGTTCGACAGCTGGGGCACCGGGAATGCCTTCAACTCCGCTGAGGCCAGGGCCCTCTGGAACCAGGGCGTCGTGCTGCATTACACCTGGGAGCCCTGGAACACAGCGCTCGGCGTGAGCGACCCCAACCAGATCCACCTCCAGGACATCATCAGCGGGAGGTGGGACAGCTACATCAAGGCCCGCGGCGCGGAGTTCGCAGCGGTCGGCGCGCCAATCATGGTGCGGTGGGGACACGAGTTCAACGGCAACTGGTACCCCTGGGGCATCGTCAACAACAACAGCAACCCCGCGCTCTACGTCAGCGCCTACCGGCGCGTCCACGACCTCGTCGTCGCCGCCGGCGCCACCAACGTCCAATGGATCTGGTGCTTCGGCAACGGCTCCGTCCCCGAAGCCTCCTACAACGACCCAGCGCAGTCCTACCCGGGCGACGCCTACGTCGACTGGGTCGGCATCGACGGCTACAACTGGGGCTACGGCCCGTCCTGGGACCCGACGGGCAACCACTGGACGAACTTCGAGTCGATGTTCGCCGGCTCCTACACCAAAGCCCGCACCATCGCCCCGCGACGCCCGGTGATGATCGCCGAAGTCGGCTCCAGCGAGGACGGCGGCAACAAAGCCCAGTGGATCAACGACATGTCCACCGCCCTGCAGTCCGGGCGCTACCCGGACCTGAAGCTGCTCGCCTACTTCGACCAGGACAAGGAGGAGCGGTGGTCGGGCACCTCGTCGTCCGCCACCCAAACCGCCTTCACCGCCTGGGTGAAGCAGTCATACATGCGAGGATCGGGAACAGACCTGGCCCAGGTCGCCGCGCAGTACAAGGGAACCACCACCAGCGCACCGCCCACCTCCACCCGGCCGTCCACCACCACCCCGCCCGCACCTGGCGCCTGCACCGCGACATACAGGACCGTCGGCACCTGGCAGGGCGGGTTCCAGGGCGAGGTGACCGTCCGCGCCGGAGCCTCGGCGATCAACGGCTGGACCGCCCGCTGGACCCTGGCCGGCGGCCAGTCCATCAGCCAGCTCTGGAACGGCACGCTGAGCGTCAGCAGTTCGTCGGTGACCGTCAAGAACGTGAGCTGGAACGGTGCGCTGGGCGCGAACGGCACGACCACGTTCGGGTTCCTCGCCGGAGGTCCAGCGTCGTCACCGTCAATTAGCTGCACGAGCCCATAACCGCGGCCCATACGCTGCGGGGTTACGGCGGACTGAAGAGTGGCGGACCCATGGAGATCGAGCGCTCAGCACCGCGCAACGACAACTGGGTCCGCCACTCATCGGAGGACGATGGGTGTTGCCCGGTCCTGGACGGGCCGGGTGGCGTCTGGGCCCACCGCTGTGTCGGCGCTGCGCTATGGCCGGCGCCCCTCCGAAGGCCGGGCGGCGACGGGGTGCGGCGCGGGAAGGTCGATCGGAATGTCGGCCTGCAGTAACGTGCCGCCGTTGGTGGGGCTGGTGATGCTCAGGTGTCCGCCGAGCGCTTCGACTCGGTCCCGCAGGGCGGTCAGGCCGGAACCACGATCGGGGTCGGCGCCTCCCACACCGTCGTCGTGGATGGACAGGCACAGGGTGCCGTCCCGCGTTGTCGCCCCCACCTGCACGACGGAGGCGTGGGCGTGTTCGGCCGCGTTGGTCAGCGCTTCGGACACGACGTGGTAGGCGGCCACCTCAATTACCGGGTGCATGCGCTGATCGGCGTGGGTGTCGAGTTCGACTGGCACCGGTGATTTGCGGGCGAGCGACTTGATCGCGGGTTGTAGCCCGCCCGAGGCGAGCAGCGTCGGATGGATACCCCGCGAAATCTCTCGCATGTTGTCCACAACGCTGTTCAGGCCGTGCACGGCGTCCGACAGCTCTGCCTTGGTCCGGTCCAGTTCGGGCGACAGGCCGGCTCGCACGAGACCCAGACGCAGCCCGATGCCGATGAGTTGCTGCAGCGCGCTGTCGTGCAGTTCGCGCTCGATCCGGTGTCGGGCCTGGTCCGCTGCGGCGACGAGCCGGGCGCGGGACGCGGCGAGTTCGGCCCGGCTGTCGGCGTTGGCGATCGCGGTGGCGGCGAGGTCCACGAAGTTCGCGATACGCACCTCGGTATCGGGTGGCAGCGGACCGGGCTGATCGGACGCCAGAGCCGCCACGCCCCACAGGTGCCCTTCGACGGCGATCGGGACCCCGACCGCGGAGCGGATGCCCACCTGGCGTGCGAGCGCGGCGGCGGGGCCGATGGCGCCTTCGAAGCTGTTCATCCGGGCGGGCCGGCCCGTGCTCCACACCAGCGCCAGGACGTTGTCGCCCTCCGCCGACCAGTGCAGCTGCTCTGGCGTGAGACCGGAGAGGCTGGTTGACAGGACGGTGACCATGCCGTCGGGTTCGTAGTGCAGCAGCCATGTGGAGTACCGACCCTGCAGGTGGCCCTCACCGAGAAGCTCGTGCAGCTCCGTGGTGATCGCGTCGAAGACCTCGGGCGGAGGGCTACCTTGCGCCACGAGCGTCGCCACCCGCCTCAAGGCTGCTTGTTCGGTGGCGAGCCGGCCCAGCGATTCCACCATTGCCGCACGTTCGTAGCCGGCCTCCAGCAGCGATGCGAGCGACGGCACGACGCGCTCCCGCAGCCGTTGCAGCGTCGGCTCGGGCGCCCCGCGCGGTACCCGTAGGGTGCCGAGCGAAACGGTGCCGGTATGCAGCGGAAACGCCCACTGCCGGTCATCGCCGGAAACGGCGGTGCGATCGATCGCGGCGTCCGGCAGTTCGAGCGCGCTTGCGATGCGCTGCGCGACCGCGGGCAGTACCTCAGCAGGATCGTCCGCGTGCAGCAGCAGCCTGGCCATGTCGGCGGTGAGGTCGGACTCCTCCGCCTGCACGATGCGCAGCCGGAACACGTTCGCCATGACGCTCGTGGCCACCGCGACGACGAGGAAGATCGCCACCTCGAACAGGTCCCGCACTTCCGAGACGGCGACCTTGCCGAAGGGCGGAATGTGGAAGATGGCGAACGCCAGGGTGCTCGCCACCGATGTGGCGATGCCCAGCCACATCCCCCACACCATTGAGATGAGCAGCACGCCGATGATGTAGATCAGGCCCGGGGACAACGGCTGCACGATCGATCGCAGTGGGTAGAGCAGAAGGCTCTCCACAATGATCATCAAGATGGCGACCGTGATTCCGGCCCCGCGGGACGGGGGATTCAGTCGTACCAGTCGCGACCGCGAACCGACGCGCACCAGGTAACTGTAGTCTCATTTTCCCGGTTTTCCCGGTTTCGGCTCCGCGTCTGTCGAAGGCCGCAGCGGTCAAAGGGGCCTCGGCCGGCGGATGTGCAAAGCCGGCGAGATGCGTCATCGCTGGACGCCGTCGTGCAGGTTGCGCTCGAGCTGTCGGCTGGTGTGATCGGCGGCGAGGCTCACCAGCACGCCGCGGCGCCCGCCACCCACCCGCCGGTCGAGCAGTCAAAACCGTAGCGGCGACCATTCCGAGCGGCGTGCGGGTCAGTCGTGGGCTATGGCCTGCAGAACGTTGAGGCGGGCGGCACGGGCGGCGGGCGGCAGCGCGGCCAGCACGCCGGTCAAGACGGCTTCGGAGAGAGCCGCAGGTGGTTTTCTCCGGCGGTGACCAGCAGCTGGCGTCGACGTCGGCCTCGGTACCGGTGGCGGCCGGCACTGCCGGGTTGATCTCGCTGACCAGCGGTTTCGGCAGGTCGTCGAGTCCGGCGATCTCGGCGCAGAGGTCCTATGAAGTCAGGGTTCACTGCGTGCGTGAGCACCTCCCGACCGAGGCTGTCGACAGGCCGACGGATCCCGTTGCGGACCCGAAGTCAGTCAGGCGGTGGGTCGACCCCGGCGGGAGGTGCACACACACAGCATCTCTGTCAGGCGGTGAAGGCCTTGACCTCCAGCAGACCGACGGAGTTGGTGCCGTTGGACTGCAGCACCACGCGGAGCCGGGTGGTGTTCACCGCGGTGAACGTGACGGTGTTGTACGCGTTCGCGGTGACGGTGTAGGCGGACGCGCCTGGTACGTCGGTGTAGGCGCTGCCGGTCCAGTACTGCAGCTTCCAGCTCGACGGCAGGTCGATGCCCTGGCCGTCGTCGAACAGGTACACCTGGGCCTTGTTGAGCTGGACGGCGGACGGCCAGGTGAGTTCCGCCCATTGCTGGCCGCTGTTGGGCCAGGTGCCCCAGCGGCGGTTGACGGTGTCGTTGGACGACGGCGGGTCGATGCCGTCGTTGATGGCCGCGACGGACTCCCACGCCGAGGTGTAGGACGCCGACGCGGTCGCCGAGCCGGCCACGTTGACGCCGCCGGTCGGCGGGGGCGGGGTCGTGCCGCCGATGGCCAGGTCCGCGCTCGGGAAGGTGCCGAACGACGGGTTCACGTCCGTCTCGCCGCCCGCGCCGTCGCAGCGGCGGTCGGGGTTGAACGCCAGATAGGTGCCGGAGGAGCAGGCGATCGCGAACTCGGCGTCGCCGCCGACCACGATGTTGCCGGAGAGGTTGGCCCCGCCCTGGATGAGCGCGTTGTCCTTGACCACGGCGTTGCCGCCGACGGTGCCGCCGTTGACCCAGCCAAGGCCTTCGATGCGGGCGTTGCCGGTGACGGTACCGGCGAACACCGCCGCCTTCGGTCCGACGTAGGCGGTGGCGGCGACGTTGGCGTTGCCGGCGACCCAGCCGCCGCCGTTGCTGTGCCAGTGCCCGCCGTTGGTGGCGGCCGGCTTCACGTAGCCGGGCTCGAAGCCGGACGGGGTGGCGCCGGCAACGCGGAACTCGTACGGGAAACGCCGCGCCTTGTTGTAGCCGTCGAGGAACGCGTAGTGCGGCACGGCGGACGGGGTGCCGGTGACGACGAGCCACACCTCGCGCTCGCCGGCCTGCATCTGGAAGTCGATCTGGCCGTCGGTGCCGGTTGTCAGCGGCGAGTACCGCGGCGTGCCGTTGCGCACGGCGACGAGGCCGAAGGTCCAGCCGGTCGCGCCGGTCTCGGCGTGCCCTTTCAGCCGGACCTTGACGAGCCCGCCGTCCGTGGCCGCCACCAGCTTGATCTTGTTGAAGCCGTAGTCGGACGGGGCGACGCGGGCGTTGATGCGGAAGTGGCCGAGCGAGGCGTCGACCGCCTCTACGTTGCCGCCGTTGTAGGCGTTGTTGAGGAAGCCCGCGCCGTACACGTTGTTGATGAACGGCATCAGCGTCGAGCGGTTGCCGAAGTCATATGTCACCGTGCGGGTCGCGTACTCGCCCACCCGCCGGTTCAGCTCCGTCTGGGTGATGCCGGTGATCCGCCGGTACACCTCGAGGGGGTGTTCGTTGCTCTTCGCCTCGTTCCAGATGCGGTTGAACATCGCGAGGCCGTCGCGGTCCTTGATGTACTGCATGAGCATCCAGTTGCCGTAGTGGTGGCGGCTGGAGCTGTAGTAGAGGTTCTCCGAGCGCAGCCAGCGGCTCAGGTCGCCTGCGGCGGTGGTGGGCAGCGCCTGCATGGCCATGAACTCGGCGCTGGTCTCCCAGAAGGTGCCCGCGCTGGCGTCGGTGAAGCCGAAGCCGGAGCGGCCCAGGAACGTGTAGTTCTGGAAGACGTGCCCGAGCTCGTGCGCGAGGCCCCAGGAGCCGGGGAGCGCCGCCTTGGGGTCGATGTTGATGACGCCGACCTTGCCGTCGACGGAGCCGCCAGTCGCCCAGGCGTTGAGCTCGGTGCGGTTCCACGTGTTCGTGACGATCACGACGATCTTGTACTGGGCGAGCAGCCCCTGCTCCGGTGTGAACCGCATGGTGTTCACGTAGAAGGAGTACAGGTTCTCCAGCTGGGTGATGATGCTGTTCGGGTCGAAGTTGTACGGCGACGGCGCCGACGTCGGGTTGGTGCCGGACTTCTCTCCCCACAGCAGGATGAAGTTCGTCGACTCGCGGGTGCGGTTCTGGGCCCACGGCACCTCGCCGGTCTGGGTCCAGCGGGCGGGGATGTACAGCGTCTTCGCGGCCGCGGCGGCGGGCCGCGTTTGCAGGCCTACGAGTACGCCAGCGATCACGACCAGCGCGACCAGCGGTGCCAGCCACAGCCGGCGCGATCGGACATTGAAAGTGGTCATGAGTTTGCACTCTGCCCCGAAAACCTTTTCGGGGCAATCAAAGTCTCTGTTAGCGAAAGCTTTTCGGAGCCTTAAGCCCCAAGCGAACGGCCACGTGGAGGCCCCGGGACGCGCGCCACCTGCGTCCCGGGGCACGAAACTTTCATCAGCTAGCGGCCCGTGGTGATCCTCCCGCGCTCGTCGCGCTCGTGCGGGGCCGGCTTCGGCGGCGGGGCCTTCTCGATCGGGAAGAAGAAGCCCCTCACTGTCGGAGCCAGCGCGCCGAGCCGGTTCATCTTCTTCGGAACGACCCAGCCGCCGTACTCCAGGCCGTGCTCCTCCTCGCCGCGGTGGCCGTTGCCGGTCGGGAGCGGCTGGTGGATCTCGACGTAGCGGCCGTCGGACAGGCGGCGGATGATGCCGGTCTCCACGCCGTGGACCAGGACCTCGCGGTCGTGCTGCTGCAGTCCCAGCGCGATCCGGTACGCCACGTAGTACGCCAGCGGCGGCAGGATCAGGATGCCGATGCGGCCGGCCCAGGTCATCGCGTTGAGGCTGATGTTGAGCTTGTCGGCCACCACGTCGTTGCCGCCGGAGACCAGCAGCACCATGTAGAACGCGATCGCCATGGCGCCCAGCCCGGTGCGCGACGGGTTGTCCCGCGGGCGCTGCAGCAGGTTGTGGACCGCTCTGTCATTCGAGAGCCTGGCCTCGATGAACGGGTACATCATCGGCAGCAGCGCCAGGATGCCAGGCAGCACCACCGTCGGCCAGAAGATCGGCGCGAGCGTGTAGCCGTTGCCGAACAGGTGGAACCTGATCTCCCAGGCCGGGAAGAGGCGAGTCGCGCCGTCGAGGAACATCACGTACCAGTCGGGCTGGCTCGCCGCTGAGACGACAGCCGCGTCGTACGGGCCGAACAGCCAGATCGGGTTGATCTGGAACAGACCCGCCAGCAGGGCGAGCACGGCGAACACGATCATGAAAAAGCCGCCGGCCTTGGCCGCGAAGCCCGGAAACATCCGCATGCCGACCACGTTGGTGTTGGTCCGGCCCGGGCCGGGCCACTGCGTGTGCTTCTGCTTCACCAGCAGGCCCATGTGGACCGCGATGAGCGCGAGCAGCGCGCCGGGGATCAGCAGCACGTGCGCGATGTAGAGCCGGCCGAGGATCACCTCCCCCGGGAACTCACCCCCGAACAGGGAGGTCGTCACCCAGGTACCGACGACCGGGATCGACAGCATGATGGCGCTGGCGATGCGCAGGCCGGTGCCCGACAGCGCATCGTCGGGCAGCGAGTAACCGGTGAAGCCCTCCACGAAGCCCATCCAGAACAGCAGCAGGCCGACGATCCAGTTGGCCTCGCGCGGCTTACGGAACGCGCCGGTGAAGAACACCCGGAACATGTGCACCACGATCGCGGCCGTGAACAGTAGGGCCGCCCAGTGATGCAGCTGCCGCACGAACAGGCCACCGCGGACGTCGAACGAGATGTTCAGCGCGGTGTTGTACGCCTGGGACATCTCGACGCCGCGCAGCGGCGCGTACCTGCCGTCGTAGACGGTCTCGCGCATCGACGGGTCGAAGAACAGTGCCAGGAAGGTGCCACTGAGCAGCAGGACGATGAACGAGTAGAGGGCGATCTCGCCCAACAGAAAGGACCAGTGGTCGGGGAAGACCTTGCTCAGCAGACGGCGCAGCGGACTGGCCGCCTGGAACCGCTCGTCGAGCGCCTTGGCCGAGTTGGCCGGGACGGCCCGGAGGTCGACCTTGCGTCGTTTCATGGCCGCTCCCAGAATGCCGGCCTGACGACCACCTTGCAATCCGACGTCTCCATGAAGGAGTCCCTCGTCGTCCACCGTGATCGGCAGCTGCGGCGACGCGCCGCAAATGCTGACAGCTACCCGCTCGCGGCAGGCCGAAACGGTAGTCGACGGCGACCATGAGGGCGATCGTTGGACGGCCCGGCCACCCTCCCCTCGCCCGCCCGTCCACGAGCCGCACACCACCGAAGAGGGCCGGGCCGCGGCTACGGGCCGGCAGCCGGGTGGCGACGTGCCTGTCCTTCAGCATGCCGCAACGCTTGCACCATCCGCGCAGTGTCAGGGGGCGGCGCCTACGGTGTACGACCGCCGGCCGGCGGTTCACCGAGCACGGGTTGTGGGAACCGGGCCAAGGAGGAAGTCCTCCAGGATCTCGGTGAACCGCGCCGGCTGCTCCTCGGCGGGGTAATGGCCGCAGTCGTCGAGAACGACCCCGGTGACGTCGTCGGCCGCCAGCCGCATTGTCTGGGCGGCATTCTCGCCGCTCCACAGCGCGCCGCCGACGGCGAGCACCGGCAGCGTCAGCCGGGTCTTGCTGCGCTGCTCGTTCTGCGCGATCGTCTCGTCCAGCGCCCGGTAGTACTCGAAGCTCGCCCACAGCGCGCGAGGATCCGCGGCGATCGCGTCGACGTAGACGTCGACGGCGTACGCGGGGATCGCGGTTGGGGTGGCGGCCTTGGTGGCGAACTGCCAGCCGAAGAAGAGCCGCTCCCGCCCTCGGACCAGTTCCTCGTTGAGGTCGGTGAGCCGGTTGAAACCGAACTGCCAGAGTTTCTGATTGACCGCCGCCGGGCTGAAGGCCGGCGGGGACGGCGAGAGACCGGGGATCACTGCTTCGAGGACGGCGAGCCGGCCCACCCGATCGGGGTAATCGGCAGCCAGCGCGTATCCGGTCCACGTGCCGATGTCATGGCCGACCACGTCGAACCGGTCGTGCCCGAGCGCGGCCATCAAGGCGACCAGATCGGCGGCCAGCGTGCCGGCGTCGTAACCGTCGTCGGGCTTGTCGGAGAGCCCGGCCCCGCGCGAGTCGACGGCGACGACGGTGTGCCTGCGGGCGAGCGCGGGCATCACTTCCCGCCAGGCGTACCAGGTCTGCGGCCACCCGCCGACCAGCAGCAGCGGCGGGCCGTCCCCGCCAGTGACGGCGTGCAGGCGCAGGCCGTTTAGCTCCACCAGCCGGCTGGTGAAGACGTCGGTGAACCCGTCGGGCAACCGCAGCGAACTCAACGTTGTCATGCCGGGGACCATACACATGCTGGAACGATCATTACAAGATACTTGGAACGATCAGTCCAAGACGGGTAGGCTGACGAACCATGGCGGGCCGCAAGCAATTCGACGTGGACGAGGCACTAAGACGCGCGATGCACGTCTTCTGGCGCTGGGGCTATTCGGAGGCCTCGATCGACCGCCTGACCGAGGGCACAGGCCTGGGCCGGGGCTCGCTCTACGGCACCTTCGGCGACAAGAGCGCCCTCTTCCGGAAAAGCCTCCAACGGTACGCGCAGACCTACCACCCGCTGTACGACCAGGCACTGTCCGGTCCCCACCCGAGCCCGAGCGCCGTTGTGGCCGCCTACCTGCAGGTCACCCTGAACCGCATCGCCGACCCGACGGTCCCGGACGGCTGCCTGCTCACCGTGTCGGCAACGCAGTTCCCGGCCCTCGACGCGGACGGCCAGGCGATGGTCCGCGCCATGATCGACGATTTGCGGGCGATGCTGGAGCAGGCGTTGCTGGCGGCGGGGGCCGATGAGCAGGAGGCGGCAGAGCTGGCGTTGTGCACGCTGGCGACGAACAAATCCCTGGCGGTGCTGAGCCGCGCCGGCTTCTCGAGCGAAGACCTGGCAACCGTCGCCGCAGCCGCCGCCCGTTTCCCCGGGAGACCACATCCACTATGACCCAGGCCGAGCACCCGCGCCTCGTCCGGCATCCGGCCCACCGCCCAGGTGGCCAGCCCGCGCCGACGCGCGGACGGCGGATGCCGTAAACCGATATGGCCGGCCCACAGCATGTAATCGCTGCTACCGTCCCGCAGCGCGATCCCGCTGAGCACCCGATCGCCGAGTCCACCTTCCGAGATCCATTCGATGGTCGAGTACCACGACGGCGCGGTCATCGCCCAGATAAGCCCGCCCGACATGCGCCTGCCGATCGCGCTCGGCCTGGCCTGGCCCGACCGGCTGCCAGGCGCCGCCCGTGCCTTCGATTGGTCCCGGCCGCACGACTGGCGGCTCATGCCCCTGGACGACGAGGCATTCCCAGCCGTGGCGCTGGCCCGGCAGGTAGGGCGGGCCGGCGGCAGCGCGCCCGCCGTGTACAACGCGGCGAACGAGATCTGCGTCGAGCGCTTCCTCGCCGGCCGGCTGCCGTTCCTCGCGATCGTCGACACCGTGGCGCAGGTCGTCGCGGAACTCGGTGGCAGCGCCGTCGGCAGCATCGAGGAGATTCGCTCTGCCGACGCCTGGGCCAGGACCCGTGCCCGGGAGCTCACCGCCACCCACTGACGTCGTGCTTCGCGAAGATTGCCGCGATGGCTCGACTACAGGCCGAGCGTGGACGTCGTGAGCCGGACCGGTTCAACCCGATCGGGGGTCAAGGGCGTCGACGAGGTCCGTCTGATCGGCATCGCCCAGCGATCGCCAACCTGGTGTTGCACGCCACCGCCGCGAGCGTCCGCTGCCTGCCGATCACGTTCGACAAACTGCTGGAGGACAGGAGGCCCTCGTTCGCCCGCACTACGGCAGCAGTTGCAGGATGCGATCATCAGTGCTGATCGGTGCGCCGCTGCCGTCCCGATTGGACGTCATCACCCACAGCGTCCCGTCGGGCGCGGAGACGACGGTGCGTAGCCGCCCATACGTGCCGACGAGCAGTGCCTGCGGCTGCGGTCCGTTCAGCCCGACCTTCCACAGTCGCTTCCCGCGCAGGCATGCCAGGTAGATGTTGCCACCGGTGATCGCGATGCCGCTCGGCGATGCGTCTTTGGGTGCCCAGACGTCGATTGGGTTCACGAATCGGATGTCGCTGCCTTTGCCCTCCACCACCGGCCAGCCGTAGTTCTTCCCGGCCTCGATGCGGTTGAGCTCATCGAAGCGTTCCAAGCCCAGTTCAGATGCGTACAGCGTGCCGCGCTGGTCGAAGGCGAGACCCTCCACGTTGCGATGACCCAGGCTGAAGACGGCGCTGTTGCCGAACGGGTTGCCGGGAGCCGGCTTGCCGTCGGGGGTGATGCGCAGGACCTTGCCAGCGAGGGTGTTGCGGTTCTGGGCGTTTTCGCCGTTGGCGGCGTCGCCGGTACTGGCGTAGAGCATCCCGTCCGGGCCGAACGCGAGTCGGCCCCCGCTGTGCTGGTCGGTGTGGGGGATGCCGGTGAGCACCGGAACGGGGGTGCCGCCGAGGTGGAACCGGACGATGCGGTTGTCGACCGCGGTCGAATAGTACGCGTACACCCATTGGTCGGTCCGGTACGACGGTGACACCGCGATGCCGAGCAGACCCCCTTCGCCGGTTGCGCGCACGTCGGCGAACCGCTGGACTTCCTTGACCGCACCGCGTTTGCTCACCGCCAGCACCCGCGCGGTGTTCCGTTCCGTGACCAATGCCGAGCCGTCCGGAAGGAAGGCGAGGCCCCACGGGACTTGCAGGCCGGTGACCAAGGTGCGGACCTCACCTGGCCGGAGGTCGCTCTTCGGTGGATCCGCAATACCGACGTCGAGCCAGACGGCTGCCGCCGAAACGCCGATGCACGCCGAGACGGCGACCGCCGCGACGACGGTCCACCAACGGAGGCTCACCACCCCACCACGATTCCGGATGCGCCCAAACGCCGCCCCACCCGCCGGAAATGATCTGTCAGACGCACGGCGGTCGCCAAGGTGCAACCAACAGCCGGTCCGAGAAACTGCACCACGCGCAGCGGTGGCGCGACGACGCCGCCAGGCCGGGTCCAGACCGCGCTCGTCCGGGCCGCGCTGGTCTGGCACCGGCTCGGCGCGGCGCGGCGCCGGATGCGTATGTGCGCAAGATCCTCGTCAACGAGTTTCGCAGTAGCCGGAGACGTCGCTGGCGGCAGGAAATCCCGGTTCAAGCCGTTCCCGCCCGCAACCTGGCCGATGCCGCCTCGACGATGGACGACCGCGATGTGCTGCGCCGGGCGCTCGCCACCCAGCTCGGCCGATCTGATGCTGTGCCGCCAGGCGACGGCCTGGTCGGCGACCGCAACGGTCACGTCGTAATCGGACCGGGGCGTGGCCAGGCCGCGAGCGTGTGAACCCATCAGGATCACGCCTCGAACCGCGGGATCGCGGGTCGAACGAGCGAGAACCTGCTCAAGGATGTCCATGCTGTCTCGTTTCCAATGTCGCCGATCGTCACCCACAGTGCCCGATTACCGGCATAGCTGAGCAAAGTGATCGCCGGCAACGGATTTCCGTGTTCACGCGAAGATCAGATGCACTGACATCGGCATGAGTGCGCGCCGGCTACCTGACGGACACCAACTACGCAACGTCACCGTGACGAAATGGCGTTCGATCATGCTGAGCCAACTTTGACGCCACCGCCACCGCCACCGCCGCGCGGTGCCGAAGCGGTGACCCCACCGTCCTCACCCGTGGCGACGCCGCCGCTGGGCCCGCCGAGGCCGTTGGTCAGCGAGGTGGACGTCCCGCCCGCAGCGCCGACCCGCACGGTGCAGGGGGCACCGCCGGTGGTCGGGACCTGGATCCGGTTCTCCCCAACCGAGGCCACCCTGCGGCACTGTCGACGCGGACGACTGCTGAGAGCCGAATACCCTACGAGATGTCGGCAGGACGTTCGTTACTCTGTGCGGCACGGCACCGGGCCCGCAGGTGCGGACCCGGTGCCGTCGCGGTCAGTTGACGATCAGGTAGTTGTGCACCGACGACGCTGAGACCCAGCGCCGGCCGTACGCCTCCGGGTTGGAGCCGTTGTACTCCTCCAGGAAGACCATGCCGCCGTCGATGCCGGAGACCCAGGCGACATGGCCGGTGGAGCTGGGCCCGTCCCACTGGGCGATCGCGCCCACGGCCGGGGTGTGGCTGACCGAGCCGCCGTAGCGGGCCGCGGCGGTGTCCCAGTTCTTGGCGTCGAGGTAGTTGGGGCCATTGAAGTGCTGCGTGCGCTGGGCGTAGTACTTGTCGACCCGGGACGCCACGAACGACGTGCACTGCTTGCGCACGAAGAGGTACGGGTCGAACACCAGCGGCAGGAAGTCCCGCCACGGGTAGTCGTCGACCGGACCGAACGCCTTCTCCGAGCCGCTGCGGCCGCCGTACTTGCCGAAACGGTCCGCGACCACCCGGTACTCGTAACAGCCGGTCCCGTACCGCAGGGTCGACACCGTACTGGTGATCATGAAGGCGATGATGGTCCAGCTGCCGCCGCGGCAGGGGCGAGCCTCGATCGAGTAGCCGGTCGCGTTCGACGCGCTGTTCCACGCCACCGTCACCGTCGACACCGACAGGTCCGTCGAGGTCGAGTACGCCCGCACGTTCGACGGCGTGCCCGGGGTGATGATGGTGAGCGTCACCTTGGCCGTGTTCGAGTTGCCCGACATGCCGGCGAGGTTCTCCGCGCGCAGCATGAAGTCGTACGACTTGCCCGGCGTCAGCATGCTCATCGTGAACGCACAGCAGCTGGTGACCGGGTACGCCGCCTTCTTCCACGTCGACGTGCCCGTATACCGGTAGTAGATCCAGTAGTACACAGTGGACGGTGTGGAGGACGACCAGGTGAGCCGGGCCGCGGTGTCACCGGACGCGGTCACGCTCAGCGAACCGGGCGCGGTCGGCAGCGGCGGCATCGGCTTGGCACCCGCGGCCGTCGACGCGGGCGAGTCGCCGGCCATGTTGTTGGCGAACACCCGGAACTCGTAGTTGGTGCCGTTCGTCAGGTACGTCACCGTGTACGTGCAGCACGTCGACAGCGGGTACGGCAACCGCTGCCAGTTGCCGCCCGACGGCCGGTACTCCACCCAGTAGTAGACGTTCGGGGTGCTGCTCGCCGTCCAGCGCAGGGTGACCCGGCCGTCGCCGGGAGCGGCGGTCAGGCCGGTCGGCGCGGCGGGCCGCGGCGGCAGCGGTTTGGCGCTCGCCGTGGCGGTGGCGGGACTGTCCCCGGAGACGTTGTTGGCCCGGACCCGGAACTCGTACGTGGTGCCGTTGTTCAGCAGCGTCACGGTGAACGTGCAGCACGTCGACACCGGGTACTGCATCCGCTGCCAGGTGCCGCCGGCGGTGCGGTACTCGATCCAGTAGTAGACGTTCGCCGTCGGGCTCGCCGTCCAGCGCAACGTCACCTGCCCGTCCCCGGCGGTCGCGGTCAGCCCGGTCGGCGCCGGTGGTTTCGCGTACGTCGACGTGGCCCTGGCACCCGCGGACACCGGGCCCTCACCGGCCGAGTTCTCCGCGGTGACGGTGAACTCGTAGACGTGACCGTTGGTGAGGGACCCCGCGACGGCCGACAGTGCCGTCGTCGGCACCGCCAGCCGGGTGGCCGCGCCACCGGCGGTCACGTCGCGCACCGCGACCCAGTAGTACAGGTCGGGCCCGGCCGAGGACCAGGACAACTCACCCCCGCCGCGCCCTGACATCCGCGGCGGCGGCAGGTGTTCGACCGGCTCGCCCGCCACGGCCCGCCGTTCCCTTTCGCGGCCCGGGCACCGAGGGAGGCCCGCCAGTTGCGAATTTCGACAGGACCGGTGCCGCGCCTGGTGTTGTACCGTCTGGGAGGTGATGAGATCATCCCGGCCGATCGTGGCGACCCACCTGAGCGGCGCATTCCGGATCCAACGTCATCGGCCAGTCTCTCCGTGATGTCCCCCGCCGGGGTGCTCACCGCCCGCCGTGCCGGGTCCCGGACCGCGGCAGACGATGTCCGCAACGCGGCGACGCCGCACGGGCGCCGATCCCGGCGACGGCACCGTGGCCGGCGACGTCATCACCGCGGGGTGGTCCTGTGGTGAACGCCGATCCGACACGGCTGGCCGAGGATGTCGCGGCCGCCGCCGACCACCTCGCCAACTGCCTCGCCACGGACGTGCAGATCGACCCGGCCGACGTGCTCGCGCAGCTCATCCAGACCGCACGGTCTCTGTATGACGTCGCCGACGAGCTCGGCCGCGCAGCGGTCTGCGTCGACCAGCCGGCCGCGGCCGCTGCCCGCCGGGCTGCGCACCGGTTCCTCTCCGCCGCCACCGACCTGCGCACCGCACGCATCAGACTGACCCCGGACTACCTGTCCGCCAACGTGACCGACAGCCACAACCCCGAACGCTACGAGGTCTGACCCGCACCCACCATTTTCAGCCGAGGCGGGCTGTGGTGGTCAGTGGCCGAGTGCGACCTGCACGAGCTTGATGATGACCAGGATCATCGCGGCCGCGAGGTAGAGGCGCATCGCTGCGATGCCGAGCCTACGGCTCATGGACATGGGGGCGCGGCCGAGTTCGGCCGGCAGCGGCATCCGCCAGGTCTCCCGGTCCTGCCGGTCGATCGGCGTCGTAGCGGTCCGGCGGGTGTTGGCCAGGGCGAAGCCGAGCGCGGCCACGGCGGTCAGGCCGCAGCCGGCCATGATGGCCAGGATCGCGTTCGTGGTGAGGTCCGGGAAGAGGACCGAGGTGGTCAGGATCACCGAGAGGGTCACCAGGACCGCGACGACCAATGCGGTGAAGGCGTTGCGCCCGCGGCCGTTGACCCACGGGCCGAGCACGTCCTTGTCGTTGCACAGCAGCAGCAGGAACATCGACGCGGACGGCAGCAGGACTCCGGCTAGGACCTGGACGCCCTGGGTGAGCAGGCCCAGCGGTGCGCCGGGCAGCAGGACCAGGGTCGCGGCGGCGCAGATCAGCAGCGCATAGACGGCGTAGAAGCCTTTGGCCTGCCTGACCCCGCGGTGCAGGGAGTGCTTGATGCCCAGTGCGTCGCCGAGGGCGTAGGAGGTCGCCAGCGACACCGCGAACGCGCCGATGATCGAGGCGTCCAGCAGCGCGATCGCGAACAGTACCCCAGCCGCGTTGCCCGCGTGGGCGGCGATCCCGGCCGCCAGCCCAGCGGAGTCGGTATAACCACCCGGGCCGGAGGTGCCGGCGAACGCCGCGGCGGCAGCTCCCATGATCGCCCCGCCGCCGATCACGACGATGAGGACGCCGAGCCAGAGGTCGGCCTTCTCGTACCTCACGAACCGCGGCGTGATGCGCTTGTCGACGATGTAGGACTGCTGGAAGAACAGCTGCCAGGGTGCGACGGTCGTGCCGACGATGCCGATGATCAGCAGCATGACGGTGGACAGCTGTCCGGCGCCGCCGGGCATCGTCGGGGTGAGGAACCCGCGGGCCATCTGCGAGGTCGCGGGATGGGCCATGACGTAGACCGGGATCAGCAGCAGCGACCCGGCGCAGAAGGTGACCGCGATGCGTTCGAATCGTCGGAAGCTGCCGGTGAACGCCGCGGCGACGATGACCGCGGCGGCGAGCAGCACCGCGGGGACCTTCGGCAGGCCGAGGTACCCGGCCGCGAGGGTGATGCCGATGAACTCGGTGACGATGGTCAGGGCGTTGAGGATGAACAGGTCGATCACCGAGAACGCGCCCCAGAACCTCCCGAACCGCTCCAGGATCAGGCGTGCGTGCCCGACGCCGGTCACGGCACCCAGGCGCACCACCATCTCCTGGTTGACGTACAGGACCGGGACGAGCAGCAGCAGCGTCCACAGCAGCGCGGTGCCGTAGTCCTGCCCGGCCTGACCGTAGGTGGCGAACGCACCGGCGTCGTTGTCGCCGACCATGACGATGACGCCCGGCCCGACGATCGCCAGCAGGGTCGTGAGCTCGCGGCGCAGACCCCGACGCGAGGTCACGTCGTCCCGGCGGATGGTGCCGAGGGCACCGCGGATGTCGCCGGCACGGGTGTTGTCGCGCGCCACGGAACGCGTCGTGGTGATCATGGCGGAACCCTCCCCACCCCGCCGAGGGGCGTGTCATCACGGGGAAGCGCGCAGCATGCATCGCCCAGCCGGAAGCACGGTGACGCACCGGGTCACCGCAACGTACGGAAGGGAGGGGCTACCGCGTGCCGGAAACGGAGCACGGGCACAGACGGACGCTGGGCCTGGATCGGCCGGAACTCCTGGGTTCCATCTGGGGTCGCCTCCCTCCGGCCAGGGCACGCGCGAGTGCCGAACGATCGCAACGGGAGGTCTGGCACCGTGTGCCGACGACACCCCCACTCGTCAGAGCTTTGGCACTCCACGGCGTAGCGCGAGACCTCCGAAAGGTCCTGCCTGCGCAGCCACCTGGCCTTTCCCCTTAGCCCGGGGAGAGGTGTCCTGATCCGGAGGGTCTCTCGACCGGCGGGATCAGTGGCCTGTGTCCGTGGAGACGCCTCACCGAACGAGGTGTCTCATGAAGAACACTTCAAAGTATGCGCCCGCCCGAGCGGCGAGCCAAAGGAATCCGAGGCGGCATCGACATCACCATCAGGCGGTTGCAGGCCCGTATCGCCGGCGACGGGACGTTGACTACGGGCTCGGCGAAGGTGGCCTTGGGCACCTGTACAGCGCGGAACGGCTCGGTGCGTTGCGTGAGCCGGCGCTGGACCGGCTGGACGAACGTGACGTGCTTGACGCCGCCTGCCGCGCTGCACTGGACCGTGCGGGAGGAGAGGACTGGAGCCCGTTACTGCCGCCTGAGCCGCTGCCACCAATGCAGATGTCTGTGCAGATGCCAAATCGGTCGATCGTCCGGGTGAGCCAGCCGCGACGCGATACACAGC
The DNA here is from genome assembly GCF_040605635.1 of Dactylosporangium sp. NPDC005555. Taxonomy (NCBI): domain Bacteria; kingdom Bacillati; phylum Actinomycetota; class Actinomycetes; order Micromonosporales; family Micromonosporaceae; genus Dactylosporangium; species Dactylosporangium sp. NPDC005555. Next base: position 210,191 of record NZ_JBEXDG010000009.1, on the reverse strand, counting down.
GTCGTCACGGCGCAGACGAACAATAGGGCCATGAACACCAAAACGCCTGTAAGCGCCATCCTCAGCCGCCCTCCCAGGCCACCGCTCCCCCAGCAGAAATTGTATGTCGCTCAGCGGCAAGACAGCGACGGCGGACCTGGCTGATGGCCTCCTACAGATATGTCACTACGAAGTCGGAATCGAGTCATGCCACCGTTTCAACACCGTCGGGACCGTGCGGGCCTGGTTTCGGAGGCGTGCGTTCCGGTGACCGGCGTGGCAGTCGCAGCGCCCCCATCGTCGTGCCGGCGGCTGTCGCCGCCAGGACGATGGCCCAGGCGACGGGCCCCAGCGGGCGGCAGCCGAAGAACTGGCTCAGGCCGGGGGTCTGCACGACGCCGACGAGCGCCGCCGCGGAGGCGCCTGCGGCGCCGAGGACGACCGGGTCCCCGCCGGAGAGCAGCGCGGTCTGGCCCAGCTGCGCGCCGACGAGGGAGGCGAGTGCCACGGTGCTGGCTCGCACGGTCGTCCCGGTGGCTTTGGCCGTCAACCAGGCCGCCGCCGTGGCCGCCGAGGTCGCGACGGCGCGGCGGGCGACGTCGGCGGCCAGCGCCGCGCCGAGTGATGCCTCCGGTCCTTCGCGGATGAGCTGGTCCGCGGTGACGTGCTTCGGCGGCCGCGCGGCGACCGTGATCGCGGGCAGCAGGTCGGTCATGAGGTTGACGAACAGGATCTGCCGCGCGTTCAGCGGTGGTGTCGTGGAGACCAGGGAACCGCCGACGGTGAACAGGATCTCGCCCAGGTTCCCGCCGAGGAGCAGGGCGAGCGCCTCACGCACCGACGCCCACATGGCGCGGCCCTCGACCACCCCGTCGGCGATCGTCTCGATGCGACCGTCCATCACGATCATGTCCGCAGACTGACGGGCGGCGTCCGTGGCCTGCCCGCCCAGCGCGATACCGGCGTCCGCGAGCCGGATGGCGGGCGCGTCGTTGGCGCCGTCGCCGGTGACCGCGACGGCCAACCCGGCGCGCCGCAACGCGCGGACCACCGCGACCTTGTGCCCTGGGCTGACGCGCGCGAAGACCGAGGCCTTGGCCACCAGCGCGTCGACGGTCGCGTCGTCAGCGCCGTCGAGGTCCGGCCCGGTCACCACTGTTCCGCCGTCGAGCAGGTCGAGCTCGGCGGCGATCGCCGCCGCCGTGCTGGGATGATCGCCGGTCAGCATGATCACCTTGATGCCGGCGCGCCGCAGCCGGTCGATCGCCTCGGCGGCGGTGGCGCGGGTCGGGTCGGCCAGCCCGAGGAGGCCGAGGAATTCCAGGTTGTCGACGCGTTCGTCGTCGAGGCGGCGCCGTGCCGACGCTGCCCGCTCCGCGATCGCGAGCACCCGCAGCCCCTGCCGGGCCATCCGGTCGGCCTCCGCCTCGATCTCCTGCCGGTCGGCCGGCGTGATCGGCCGGGCGGTTCTGTCGCGGCGCCAGGTCACGCAGCGCGGCAGCGTGATCTCCGGCGCGCCTTTGACGCTGATCACCTGGCCGTTGCGGGCCGTGCCGAGGACAGCATGAAACCCGCGTACCGGCTCGAAGGGCAGCTCGCGGACGGGCCGCCAATCCTTGGCCCTCTCGTCGGTGCGGACGCCCGCGGCCGCGGCACCAACCACGACCGCCTGGTCGGTGGGGTGCGGCAACGTTTCCTGCCCGCTGGGCGCCGGGCTCGCGCGCAGCGCGGCGGCGAGGACCAGCCGGTGCCGGGGGGTGAGCCGCTCGGTCGGCACCTGCACACGGCCGTCGGAGAGGGTGCGCAACGCGATGCGCCCCTCGGTCAGCGTGCCGGTCTTGTCGAAACAGATCACGTCGACCCGGCCGAGCGCTTCCATCGATCGGGGATCGCGGACGAGGATGTTGCGTTCGGACAGCCGGCGGCTGGCGCTCAGTTCGGCTGCGGTGGCGATGAACGGCAGTCCCTCGGGGATCGCGGCGAGGGCGAGCGCGACCGAGCTGCTGATCGACTCGGCCAGCCGCCCCCGTAGCAGACCGGTGGCGAGCAGCGCCACCGCGGCGGCACCCGCCGCCGGCAGCGACGCCTTGGTCAGCTCCCGCAGCCGCTGCTGCACGCCGCTCTTCGGCGGTTCCTGCAGCGCGATCCGCGCGCTGCGACCGGCCTCAGTCTTCTCACCCGTCGCCACGACGATGCACGTGGCCGACCCGGCGGCGACCGTCGTCCCTGCGTACGCCATGCAGCTGTGCTCGGCGACGGCGGTGGCACGGGTGGCGGCAACGCTCTTGGCGACCGGCACGGACTCGCCGGTCAGTGAGGACTCGTCCATCTCGAGGCCGGAGGTGCCGATCAGACGGCAGTCTGCCGGCACCGCATCCCCCGGCTCCAGGCGAATGACGTCGCCCGGCACGAGTTCGTCGATGCTGCCGACCCGGTCGACGCCGGCCCGGCGCAACCGGACCCGCGGCGTCGCCGCACTCACCAGCCGGCTCAGGGCCCGCCGGGCGGCCACGTCCTGGACGCCCGACAGCAGCGCGTTGGCCAGGATGACGGCGACGACCAGCACCGCGTCGCTCTTCGCACCGATCATGGCGGAGACACCCGCACCGGCGGCGAGCGGTAGCGTCAAGGGCGTGTCCAGCTCGGCCACGACGGTCTCGAACAGGCCCCGCGCCGCCGGCGTCGTCTCACCTGCCGGGGCCTCGGCGCGCCGGCGCTGTTCGGCGGCCTCCTCGCTGATGCCGTCCGGAGACGTGGCCAGGATTCGCGTGATCTCCTGGACGGGGAGCGCGTGCCAGGCGACGTCGACCGCGGGCACCGGCACCGCACGGCGGCCCAGGCCGCGCGCCGACCACACCGCGCCGAGGACATTGGCGGTCAGCGCGACACTGGTGGCAAGCGTTCCGCGGCGCGCGCCCTGCGGGGCCAGGTCGGCGTTTCCCAGCAGCGCGCCGGCTGCCGAACCCTGCGACGCCACCAGGGTGCTGCGCCTGCTCACCGCCTTGGCCACCGTCGCCGCCTCGAGCAGCAGCCAGGCCGTCTCCAGTCCGGGCCCGCCCATCAGGTGGGCGCCCCACGGAGGTCGACGATCCGCCTGCAGCACGCCGAAGCCACAGTCCGCCGAAGCGAGTGCGGTGTCGTTGCGCTCGCCGATGAGCACGACGACGCGGCCGTCCCGCTGTAACGCGCGGATCGACTCGGCCAGCCGTGAGCCTCCCGGCACGGTGCCGTCCGCCGGCACCCGGCGACGGATCTCGGCCGACGCTCCGGCGAGCAGCACCTGCCCGACCTGGCGAGCGGCCGCGATCACGGCGGTGGTCAACGGATCCAGCGCCGGCTCGGCCAGGACGACCGCCTCGGGCTGTCGGTTGCGGGTCAGCGCGTACACCTTCCCCCTTGTGCCGTCCGAGGTGCGTATGTCGTCCAGGACAGCCTCCGGGATCGCGGTGCCGAGACGCTGCGGGGCGACGAGTGCCCAGCCGTCGGCGTCTTCGTCCGTCGGCAACGTGCCGCGGTGCCCGTCGACGAGGCGGCTCGCGGCCTCCCAAGCGTCCTCCGCCGTGCCGTTGATGGGCACCACGTGCGTGATGACGTGCCGGCCCCCGGTCAGCGCCCGGGCATCGATCACCACCGTGTCGACCCGGTCCAGCTGGCGCAGCACGCCTGGATCGCGGACGAGCACGTCCCGGCGGGCGAGGAGCCTGCCCAACTCACCTGCGTACGCCTCCCGACCTGCCTGCGCGGGGACCGGCGAACCGGCCGCGAGCACCCTGGCCGCGCGCCGGACGCCGCCGGGGAGCAGCGCGACCGCGCCGGAGGCGAGCAGCGTCAGTGTGCTGATCCGCTTGGCGTAGCGCTCGATCGGTCCGTCAGGCAGCTCCACCGGCCGTGCGCCGTCGAGGCTGTCGGCACGGCTCGCGCCGACCTCCCGTGGCAGCTCGGCCGCCCTGCGCTGCCACGTGTCCCGCTGCGCGGATGCCTCCCGCAGCAGCACGACCCGCATGACGGCGTCCGCGAGCGCGGACAGCCTCGCCTGGCCGGCGGCGTCGATCCCCGCGCTCGCCGCGGAGACAGCCAGATCGGCCCAGTTGCGGCCGACATGCCGGTGCAGCCAGGCGCGCAGCCCCGGCAGGTGGTCGACCATCGCGATGATGGCGACCAGCTCACGCGGCGCCGCGGGTATCCGCAGGCCCTGCGCCACGAACGCGCCGGCTGCGCCGAGCAGGTCGACGGCGAGCGTCACCAGATGACGGGTCTCCGCGTCGAGGTGTGGCGGTCCGGCCGCCCGATCGGCGGGGATGAGGTCGGATTCGGCGGCCGCAACCGATTCGACGAGGTCGTCGAGCCCGAGTGCGTCCTCGTCGTAGCTGATCAGCAGTCGGCCGAGGGCGGCGTTCCATGCAGCCCAGTCAACGCCGCCCAGCGTTTCGAGCGCTTTCTCCAGCAGCTTTCCGTGCTCTGCGCTGATCAGATGTTTTCGGGCGCCACGTACCTCGACGTGGGCGAGGCCGTCCCGGGCCCACGCCTTCCTCCTGCCGCCGAACGGCCGGCCCGTGGCCGTCACCGTGCGGCAGCAGCGGGACGGGTCGTGGCCCGCGTCTTACGCTCCAGCGGGTCTTGCGGTTCGGCGCGACCGAGGCTGTGGGTCGCCACCCAGACACCGGCCGCGGCCGCGAGGGCGACGGGCCATTCCAGTACGCCGATCGTTGCCAGCACGCCGACGCCGCCGTAGTACAGCAGTTGCTTCGGCTGCGGTACGGCGGACGCGACAGTCCGTGCCGTCCACTGGACGTTCGTGAGGACCGACCGTGCGGCCGGTCCGGCCACGTGGACAACCGGCACCTTGACGTGCGGCATCGGAACTTCCTGCCAGGTCACCAGCTCCGACTCGCCCTTGGGCTGTGCGGTGGTGCTGGCGGTCGGGAGTCTCTTCGCCTTCGTCGGTCGCTCGACTGCCGTCGTCGGGGTGGCCTTCTTCGCCGGGCTGCGGCGCCGAGACTGCGTCGTTGATGGCCCGGCAGCGCGCGAGCCGGTGGCACGCGAGCCGGTGGCGCGCTTCTTCGGACGGGCTTGTGAGCCCGTTGCTGTGACCGTCATGGGTAGGCACCTCCACCGGAGTCGTTTCCGGAAAAAGGCACCTACCCGGACGGTGCGGAATCAATCCACCGACCCGGGGTTGCGGCTTGCTCAGGCGGGACGGTTCATGAGGTGACGGAACGTGGCGACGATGAGCGAAATCAGCAGGGCGCTGACCACCTCGATCGCGATCGCGGCAAACAGCTCGGCCATGACGGTGCTCCTTCTGTGTATCGCGTGCGCCGTATCGCGTGCGCCGAAAACGTAGGTGTGGCATGCGAACGCCGGGTGACATGACAGGAACGTCAAGGGGTACACCAGGCAGCGGACACTGCCGACGACCGGCCCTGACCACGGGAAACTGGCCTAATGCGTTCTGGGAGTACGCCACCGGGCAGGCTCCGGGACTGTCAAGTTTCGGTGTAACTGGACGGGTGGCACGCGGCAGCCAGACCGGCGGCCAGGACGGCGGTCAGCAGGCTGACCGCACGCACGGCTGGTCGGCCGAGCGACAGCGGCGGCAGGATGGCGAGGTCCGCGACCGGGGCGACGACGCGGGCGGGCGCTGATCGGGAGAACGACGGGGTCAGTAGTCCGGCGGGCGGATCAACTGGGCGTTGACCACCACTGAGGGTTCGCCGCCGAGGTTGGCCTGGGGTTGGGTGTCCTCCTGGTGGCGGCGGGCCAGGATGGCGGCGCCTGGGCCGTCGCCCTGTTCGATGGCCTGGATCAGCTCGGCGTGGCTGTTGAGGCTGCGGCGGGTGGCGGCGTCGCCGGGGATGCCGCCCTCGATCACCGTGCGGGCGGCCCATTCCTCCTCGTGGGCGTACCAGAGTCCTTCCAGCATGCCGGCCAGCAGCTCGAAGGTCTGGTTGCCGCAGTTACGTACCAGGGCCTCGTGGAACTCCTTCATGCAGGCCACGAACCTGGCGAAGTCACCGATGCTCTCCTCGGTGCGGTGCTGGATCTCGTGGAGGGCGGGCACGACCGTCTCCAGGCGGTCCGGTCTGGTCGCGCACATCTCGGCGCAGACCGGGTCGAGGCGGCGCACGGCCAGGCCGAGGTCCTGCACGCTGACGTCGCGGGACTGCAGGACCAGGCCGAAGACGTAGCCGGCCCGTTCGAGCTGGGGCGGGTGCACCTCGGCGCCGCCGCGGTTGCCGCGGCGGATGGTGATGAGGCCCTCGGTCTCCAGGGTGCGCATGGCCTCACGGACCGACGGCATGCTGACGCGGAACTCCTCGAACAGGTCGTCCTGCTTCAGCAGCCCGTTCTCCGTGGTGAGGTCGCCGCGCAGGATCCGGTCGCGCAGCTCGTCGGCGAGACGCTCACCGACCCGGCGCCGCGGGAGCAGCGGGCCTTTCGTGCCGCCTTCGCGCTGCTGTACGGCCCGGCCGGGGGCGGGGTCCGTCATGATCTTCGCCTCTTTCATCCGTCCACCTGGGAGGGTCGCGCCAGGACCGCCCGGAACCGGGTCACATTGGCGAGCTTGATGGTCTCATATCCGCGGACCAGATCCGGTGCCCGCGCCACCGCCAGGCAGCGGTCGAGGTCGTCGGCGTCGAGCGCGGCGAGCACCGCGGTGGTGTACTCCTGCGGCAGGGTGCGTTCCACCCGGCGGACCTCGGCCAGGCCGAACGGGTCGAGCGCGGTGCCGCGTACCGACCGCATCGCCCGCAGCACCGCGAACGCGGGCCGGATCCAGGCGCCCAGCGCGAGCTTGTGCCGCAGTCCGAGTGCCCGCAGGAACGGCGGGTGGATGTGGTAGCGCACCTGTGCCCGGGTGCCGTCGGGTGCGGCCTGCGCCCCGATGTCGACCTTCAGGTGCAGCCGGGCGACCTCGTACTCGTCCTTGTAGGCCAGCAGTTTGTACAGGTACCGGGCGAACTCCACGGACACCGTGTCCGTGCCGGACCGGCCGGCCTCGGCGGCCACGACCTGCCGGACCGCGTCGACGTAGCGGCCGGCCAGCCGGGCGTTCTGGTAGTCGGCCAGTTCGGCGGCGCGTGGTTCGGCGACCTCGCGCACCGCGGCCGGGAGCTCGGCCGCGTCGAGGAGCCGCCGGGCGGCCGACAGCGCGCCGGGGGTCGGGTCGAGGCCGGCGGCGCCCAGCCGGGTGGCTGCGGCGGGTTCGTCGAGGGTGACCGGGGCGAGCACGTGCCGTCGGCCAGCCCGGAACGCCTCGATGTTCTGCTCGACGGCGACGCCGTTGAGGCGGATCGCCTCCTCGATCGACGCGGCGGCGAGGGGCACCGCGCCGGTCTGGTACGCCACGCCGAGCAGCAGGATGTTGGCGGTGGTCTCGTCGCCGAACAGGGTGCGGCTGAGCTGGGCCGCGTCGACGGCGGTGGTGCGGCCGGCCGCGTCCCGGATGCGGTTCAGCAGCTCGCCGGTCGGCGGCAGGGTGGTCGCGATGTTGGTGACGACGGCTGCGGTCGGGGTGACCGAGGACGCGACGACCGACACCGTGCGCTGCGGGTCGGTGCGCGCCAGGTGCTGCAGTGCCGCCCCGCTGAGCAGGTCGAACACCAGGTAGAGGTCGGCCTGGCCGGCGCTGACCGCGGCGGTGCGGTCGTCGACCGGGGTGGCGCTGATCTGCAGGTGCGACACTACGGCTCCGGCTTTCTGGCTCATCCCGGTCTGGTCGAGGCCGGCGGTGTACCGTCCGTCGAGCAGCGCCGCGGTGGCCAGGATCTGGTTCACCGTGACCACGCCGGTGCCGCCGATGCCGACCAGGTAGACGCCGTAGGCGCGGTCGCCGAGCGCCGCTTTCGCCGCCGGTTCGGCCGGCACCTCGCCCGCGGTGCGGGGCCGCGGCTGGGGCAGCAGCCGTGGGCGGGTGGCCGGGACGGTGCGGACCGTGACGAACGACGGGCAGTCGCCGTCCAGGCAGCTGAAGTCGGAGTTGCACGAGGTCTGGTGGATCTGTGTCTTGCGGCCGAGTTCGGTGTCGACCGGCTGGACGGACAGGCAGTTGCTCTTCACCCCGCAGTCACCGCAGCCTTCGCAGACCAGCTCGTTGATGACCACCCGGCGGTCGGGGGTGGGCAGCTTGCCGGAGCGGCGCAGCCGCCGGGCCTCGGCCGCGCAGACCTGGTCGTAGATGAGCACGGTGACGCCCTCGACCGTACTGAGGCGTTCCTGCGCGGCGAGGATCTCCTCGCGTGGCAGCACGGTGACGCCGTCGGCGAGGTCGCGCACGCCGCGGTACCGGCCGGTGTCCTCGGCGCACACGATGATCCGGCTGACCCCCTCGGCGGCGAGTTCCCGGGTCAGCGCGGGCACCGACATGCCGCCGGCGATCTGCTGGCCGCCGGTCATCGCGACGTAGCCGTTGAACAGGATCTTGAAGGTGATGTTCACGCCGGCGGCGACGCAGGCGCGGACCGCGAGCAGGCCGGAGTGCGAGTAGGTGCCGTCGCCGAGGTTCTGGAAGATGTGCCCGGTCTGCGAGAACGGGGCCATGCCGATCCACGGCACCCCCTCGGAGCCCATCGGGACCACCGGCAGTTTCTCGTTGCCGGCGATGCGGGGGTCGAAGTAGGACATGCCGTGGCAGCCGACGCCGCCGCCGACGACCGCGCCGTCGGGCAGGACGGTGGACCGGTTGTGCGGGCAGCCGCTGCAGTAGGCCGGTGCTCGGCCCAGCAGCGGCAGCAGGACCGGGCCCTTCGCCGCGGGGCGGGCCGGGGCGGGCTCGGGCAGGCCGAGCTCGCGCCGCAGGATCGGCTTGAGCTGGTCGGGGCCGAGCTCGCCGTGGGCCGGCACGAGCAGCCGGCCGGCGCGGTCGCGTTTGCCCACCACGGTCGGCCGGTGCGGGGTGGGGTACAGCGCGTTGCGCACGGCGGACTCGATGAAGTCGCGTTTCTCCTCCACCACCACGATGTGCTGCAGGCCGTCGGCGAACCGCTCCACCACGGCGCGGTCCAGCGGGTAGATCATGCCGAGTTTCAGCAGCCGCACACCCTGCTCGCGCAGGCCGTCGTCGTCCAGGCCGAGGTCGCTGAGGGCCTGCCGGACGTCGTAGTAGGTCTTGCCGGCCGCGACGATGCCGGTCCGGGCGCCGTCCTGCGCGCCGTCGATGACGTTGAGGTTGTTGGCGGCGGCGAACGCGACGGCCGCGACGTGCCGGCGTTCGAGCAGGTCCCGCTCCCGGTCGACGAGGATGGTGGGGACCAGCTGGATGCGCTGCCGGTGCTGCCAGGGTTCGCCGTCGATCTCCAGTGCCGGGTGCCGCAGCGACAGCCGGCCGGGGTCCAGGCGCACCGAGCCGACCGAGTCGGCGACACTGGTGACCACCTTCAGCCCGACCCAGCAGCCGCAGTACCGCGACAGTTCCAGGCCGGTCACGCCGAAGTCGAGCAGTTCCTGGACGGAGCCGGGCACCAGCACGGGCATCAGGGCGTCGTAGAAGGCGGTCTCGCTCTGGTTCGGCAGCGACGAGGACTTGGCCGCCGGGTCGTCGCCGGCCACCGCGAGGACCCCGCCGAGCGGGTTCACGCCGAACTGGTTGGCGTGTTTGAACGCGTCGCCGCACCGGTCCACGCCCGGGGCCTTGCCGTACCAGAGGCCGAACACGCCCTGCAGCCCGTCGCGGAACCCGCCGGGGGACGGCTGCTGGGTGCCGAACACGACGGCGGCGGCGAGCTCCTCGTTGACGCCGGGCACGTGCCGGACGTCCTCGGCGGCCAGGGTCGCGGCGGCCCGGTGCAGGGTGAGGTCCAGTCCGCCGAGGGGCGATCCGGGGTACCCGGACGCGAGCCCGCCGGTGCGCAGCCCGGCGGCCCGGTCGAGCCGGTGCCGGTCCAGCAGGATCCGGGTGATCGCCTGGGTGCCGGTGAGCACGACGGTGCCGTCGTCGGCGTCGTAGCGGTCCGTCAGCTGGTACCCGGTGGGCTGCCGCCCGGCCGGCGGCGTTGTCACCACGTCGGTCATGGAGTTCCTGAGCCCTTCGTTGCGGGGATGGCGGACGCGTCGGCGGCCGTGGGCAGCCGGGTCACGGCGGACGGGTCGCGCGGATCCTTGTAGAGCAGGATCGTGCAGGTGCCGGGGTCGAGACCGGCCGGGCAGAGGTTCACCGGCCACGGCGCGCCGAGGCGCTCGCGGGCCATGTCGACGTGCCAGATCGGCACGTGGGTGCGGTAGATGGTGGTCGGCCGGCCGCCCCAGGTGACCGGGTGCGGGTCGGTGACGACGGCGAGCCCGAGCCCGGCGGTGAAACGGCCGTCGGTGACCTGGCGGGCGCAGGTGCCGCAGGGGTCCTGCACGATCGTGAACTTCTCGTCGTCCTCGCTGACCGTGAGGTCGGTGAAGTGGCCCTGCAGCAGGTGCACGAGGTTCACCAGGCGTTCGGCGGCGGGCCGGTCGATGTCGCGCATGAGGCCACGCAGGGCGTCCTCGCCGCGGCGGCGGTGGAACGCCTCCAGCTCGTCCGGGCCGTAACTGGCGTGCACCTGCGACAGCAGCGCGGACAGCCAGTCGCGCAGCACGTCGATGACGCAACGCCAGGCGGCCTCCCGGTCGTCGAAGAGCGCGAGCGCGCCGCCGGTGTCGCCGCGGGCGACGGCCGCCGCGACGTCGTCGGCCATCGGCGCCGGCACCTCGTCGCGGACCGGGTCGACGCCCGGGTAGGCGGCGAAGAAGGCCAGCGTACGGGTGGTCAGCAGGCGCAGGCCGTCCCGGCCGTGCCATTCGGCGGCGGTGTCGAGGATGGTGGCGACCCAGTCGAGGTAGCGCTCGCGCTGGCCCCGGTGCTCCCGTTCGAGGATCGCGAGGTGCCCCCGGAGGTCGTCCACAGTGGACCTCGATGCGGCGAGCACGCGGTCCCGGGGCGACGTGGACAGCTCCCGGAGCTCTTCGTCGGTGCACAACCGATCCTGCCGACCTGCGGTCACGTCGCCCTCCCCGGCCACCCTTGACGCTAAGGATATAACCTTATAACCTTCGCGCTGTGATGCACAACACACACTTGATGACCAGCGAAGATGCGGAACCCACGACAGTGCGGGTCGCCATCGACGGCGGCGTCGCGTGGGTCGAGCTCAACCGCCCCGAGGTGTTGAACTCGTTCAACGAGACGATGCTGCGCGAGCTGGGCGCCCTGTGGGCACGGCTGCGCCTCGACGACGAGGTGCGGGCCGTGGTCGTCACCGGAGCCGGCGAGAAGGCGTTCTGCACCGGCTACGACCGCTCCGGCCTCGACCCCGCCGATGACCCCACCGATGACCCGGCCGCCGACGACGAGTCCGCCCGGCTGCTGAAGGCGAGCAGCCCGTTCCTGCGCGCCGACGTCGGCGACTTCCTCGGCCCCAAGTCCTGCGGCCTGTGGAAGCCGGTCATCGCCGCGGTCAACGGCATCGCCTGCGGCGGCGCGTTCTACCTGCTCGGCGAGGCCGACATCATCATCGCCGCGGACACCGCCACGTTCTTCGACCCGCACACCACGTTCGGCATGCCCGCCGTGTTCGAGCCGCTGCACCTGCTGCGCCGCATGCCGCTGGGCGAGGTGCTGCGGCTGACCCTGCTCGGCTCGGCCGAGCGGATGTCCGCCCGGCGCGCGCTGGAGATCGGCCTGGTGTCCGAGGTGGTGCCCGGCGACCAGCTGCGCGCGGCGGCGGCGGCGGTCGCCGGCACCATCGCCGCCCTGCCGCCGCTCGCGGTCCAGGCCACCCTGCGGGCCATCTGGATCGGCTCGGAGATGGCGCCCGGCCAGGCGCTCGGCGTCGCGCACGCGCTCGTCGCCGCCGGCACCGACCCGGCCGCCCTCGCCGCCGGCCAGGAGGCGTTCCGCGTCGGCGGCCGGCCGAAGTGGCGGCTGCGATGATGGACTTCGCCCTCTCCAGCGAGCAGCTCGACCTCCGCGCGGGCCTGACCGCCCTGTTCGCCGACCACTCGACGCCGGCCCGGGTCCGGGCGGCCGAGCCGCTGGGCTTCGACCCGGCGCTGTGGGCGGTGCTCGGCGGGTTCGGCTTCCCGCACCTGGCCGGCTCCCGCGACGGCACCCCGGCCCGGCTGGCCGAGCTGGTCGTCGCCGCCCAGGACGCCGGCGCCTGCCTCGCCTCGGCGCCGCTGGTGGAGACCCTGGTCGCGACCCGGCTGCTGGACCGCCTCGGCGTCGCCGCCGGCGACGACCTGGTCACCTTCTCCCCCCGCCCGGCCATGGCCGGCGTCGCCCGGACCGTCCCGTGGGCCGCCGTCGCCGACCGCGTGATCGCATGGGACGGAAGCCCCGACGGAAGCCGGAACGGAAGCCGGAACGGGGCGCAGGACGGGCGCCGGCACGACGGCGTCGGGGGCCGGATCGTCATCGCCGGGCCCGGCCACGACGTCGAACGGCCGAAGCAGACCCTCGCCGCGCTGGCGATCGGCCACGCCGACCTCACCGGCGCGACCGTCCTCGCCGAGGGACCGGCGGCGACGACGGCCTTCGCCGAGGCCCGGGCCGACTGGCAGATCCTCACCGCGGCCACCCTCGCCGGCGTCGCCGCCGCCGGGCTGCACCTAGGCGTGCAGTACGCGAAGACCCGCCACCAGTTCGGCCAGCCGATCGGCGCCTTCCAGGCCCTCGCCCACCAGCTGGCCGACGCCGCCGCCCTCGTCGACGGCGCGCAGCTGCTGGTCCAGGAGGCGGCCTGGGCCGCCGACACCGGCAACCCCCGCCGGCACGGCCTGGCCGCGATGGCCGCCGCGTTCGCCGGCCGGGCCGCCCGCCAGGCCACCGACCGCAGCCTGCACGCGCACGGCGGCTACGGCTACACCCTCGAATACGACATCCAGCTGTACTTCCGCCGGGCCAAGGCACTGAGCCTGCTCAGCGGCGGCGAGCCCGCGGCCGTCGACGCCGTCGTCGCGCTCGCGCTGGCCGACACCGACTCCGACAACGACACAGGGCGGCGGTAGATGGACTTCGAGCTCTCCGCGGCGCAGCTGCGCTTCCGCGACGAGGTCCGGCAGTTCCTGGCCGGGCTGCCACCGCAGACGTCGGCGGCCGTGCACGACACCGGCACGCTGCACAGCTGGGACGTGCACCGGGCGATGGCCGGGCGCGGCTGGCTGAAGGCGGCCTGGCCGGTCGAGCAGGGCGGGCAGGGCCGGGACCCGTTCGAGATGGCCACGCTCAACGAGGAGTTCGCCCGGGCCGGCATCCCGATCGAGGGCTGGCTGATCGCCGAGCTGGTGGCCAAGACGCTGCAGATCGTCGGCACGCCGCAGCAGCGGCACGAGGTCATCCCGGCCATCCTCGGCGGCGAGATCCTGCTGTGCCTGGGCTACTCGGAGCCGGACTCGGGCTCCGACGTGGCCGCGGCCCGCACCCGGGCCACCCGCGACGGCGACGACTGGGTCATCGACGGGCAGAAGATGTTCACCACGATGGCGCACGAGGCGAGCTACGTCTTCCTGCTCGCCCGCACCGACCCTGACGTGCCCAAGCACCGGGGCCTGACCATGTTCCTGGTGCCGCTTTCCGCCGACGGGGTCCAGGTCCGCCCGGTGCACACGCTCGGCGGGGAACGCACCAACGCCACGTTCTACGACCGGGTCCGCGTCCCGGACAGCGCCCGGGTCGGCGAGGTCGACGGCGGCTGGGACGTCATGATGGTGGCGCTCGCCTTCGAGCGGCAGCCGGCCGCGGCCGGGCACCTGCTGCACCTGCTGGGCCGTGCACTCGACTGGGCCCGCACGGCCGGCCCGGACGGGCCGGCGCCGATCGAGCGGCCCGAGGTGCGCGCCTGCCTGGCCCGGGCGTACACCGACCTCGAGGTGAGCCGCCTCATGGGGTACCGGATGACCTGGCTGACCTCACGCGACGTCCTGCCGCACACCGAGGGGTCCCTGGCGAAGCTGTTCAGCTCCGAGGCGCTCATGCGGGCCGCGGCGTCCCTGGTGGACGTCGTCGGCGCCGACGGGCTGCTCGCCGGGCACGGCACCGGCGCGCCGGCCGACGGCTGGATCGAGCACGAATTCCGGCACTCGGTCGTGACCACCATCTACGCCGGCACCAGCGAGATCCAGCGCGGCATCATCGCCGAACGGCACCTGGGTCTGCCCCGCGCCACAGCACGGCGGGACAAGGCATGACCGCCGAGCAGGACGTGACGCAGCAGGTGCGCTGCACCGTCGAGGGCGGCGTGGCCCGGATCGTGTTCGACCGCCCCGAGCGGCGCAACGCGCTCGGCCCGCCGCAGCGCGAACGGCTGATCTCGCTGCTGGCCGAGGCCGGCGCGGCGGTCGAGGTGCGGGCGGTCGTGCTCTCCGCGGTCGGCCGGGCCTTCTGCGCCGGTGGCGACCTCGGCCTGCCGAAGCCCGCTCCGCCCGCCGACGGCCGGCCGGACCGGGTGGTCGGCGCCACCGGGCCCGCGGTCCGCAGCGCGCAGGCCCTCATCGCCGCGGTCCTCGACTGCCCCAAGCCGGTCATCGCCGCGGTCAACGGGGTGGCCGCCGGCATGGGCGCCCAGCTCGCTCTCGCCGCCGACGTCGTCGTCGCCTCGACCAGCGCCCGGTTCGCTGAGCTGTTCATCACCCGCGGGATCGTGCCGGACGCCGCGGCGGCGTACCTGCTGCCCCGCATCCTCGGGCTGCACCTGGCGAAGCGGCTGCTGCTGCTCGGCGGCGACCTGAGCGTCACCGACGCCGAACGTCTCGGCATCGTGCACCAGGTGGTCGAGCCCGACGACCTGCCGGCCGCCGCCGACGTGCTCGCGGCCCGGTTCGCGGCCGGGCCGACCGTCGCGATCGGCCTGGCGAAGCGCCTGCTGAACCAGTCGCTGGACTCGGACCGGGTCTCGGCGTTCCACCAGGAGGAGATGGCGGTGGCGATGAACGTGTGGACCGAGGACAGCGCCGAAGGGCTGCGCAGCTTCGCGGAGAAGCGCGACCCGGTCTTCCGGGGGTGGTGACGCGATGCCCAGGCCCACCGACATCGGCGTGATCGACCTGATGATGGGGATCCCGAAAGGACCCGGCGACGACAGCTGGCGCCGGTTCCTCGGCACCCAGCTGCGCGACCAGGAGAGCCGCGAGACTTACCGGTTCCCCGCCGAGTACATGTACAAGAGCCTGCCGGACCAGCGGTTCAGCGCCGACGGCGCGGCGGCCGTGCTGGCCGAGATGGACCGCTTCGGCGTCGAGCGCGGCATGATCACCGTCAGCTTCGACGACGAGCTCGCCGTCGCCGCGCTCAAGGACCACCCGCAGCGGTTCCTCGGGGCGTTCCCCGTCGACCCCAACGCCGGGATGGAGGGCGTGCGGGCGCTGCGCCGGGCGGTCGAGGAGCTCGGCGTGGTCGCGGCGAGCGCGATGCCCAGCGGTCTCAACCCGCCGGTGCCGATCAACGACAAGCGGTTCTACCCGCTGTACGCCGCCTGCGTCGACCTGGACATCCCGATCTTCGTCTGCGCCGGCGTGCCCGGGCCCCGGATCCCGTTCGCGGCCCAGGAGGTCGCCCTCATCGACGAGGTCTGCTGGTACTTCCCCGAGCTGCGTTTCGTCACCCGGCACGGCTGCGAACCGTGGGTCGACCTGGCCGTGAAGCTGCTGCTGAAGTGGCCCAACCTGTACTACTCGACCAGCGCGTTCGCGCCGAAGTACTACCCGCGGCAGATCCTGGACTTCGCCAATACCCGCGGCGCGGACAAGGTGCTCTACGCCGGCTACTTCCCGATGGGCCTGTCCCTGGAGCGCATCTTCACCGAGCTGGACGACCTGCCGCTGCACGACGGCGTGTGGGAGAAGTTCCTGCGCACCAACGCGCTGCGGGTGCTTGGCCTGGACCGCGGGGGTGAAGCATGACCGGCCAGCGAAGCGTCTCGGGCCGGTCATCGGCAGTGCAGGTTGGGTCAGGCCGACGCCGGAGCGCAGCGGAGGTGGCGGCATGACCGGCCAGCGAAGCGTCTCGGGCCGGTCATCGGCAGTGCAGGTTGGGTCAGGCCGACGCCGGAGCGCAGCGGAGGTGGCGGCATGACCCGCCGGGCGATCGTTGTGGGTACCGGGTTCGGGCTGCGGGTGCATGTGCCGGCGCTGCGGGCGGCCGGATTCGAGGTGGCCGCGCTGGTCGGCCAGGACGCCGAGCGGACCACCCGGCGGGCCGCGCGGGTCGGCGTGCCGGCCGGGTTCGACTCTCTCCAGGCCGCGCTGCGGGCCACCGACGCCGAGGTCGTCACCATCGCCACACCCCCGGACACGCACGCCGAGCTCGCCGGGCTGGCCGTGGCGGCCGGGCGGCACGTCATCTGCGAGAAGCCCCTCGCGCTGTCGGTCGAGCAGGCAGAGGCGATGACGAAGGCGGCCGACGCGGCGGGCGTCGTCGCGCTGGTCGGCACCGAGTTCCGCTGGGACCCCGCGGTCGAGGCGGTCCGCGCCGCGATCGCCGGTGGCCGCATCGGCCGGCCGCACACGGTCACGGTCGTGCGGTCCTACCCGATCCTCGCCGACGCCGGCGCGGGCGCGCCCGGCTGGTGGTTCGACCCGGCCCGCGGCGGCGGGTGGCTGCGCGCGAACGGCACCCACCTGCTGGACCAGCTGCACCTGTGGCTCGGCCCGATCGCCGAGGTGTCGGCCACGCTGGGCCAGGCGGTGCCCCGCCCCGGCGGCGGCGCCGACGACGGCTACGGCGTGCTGCTGCGCACCGCGTCCGGCGCGGTCGGGATCCTCCAGGAGTGCGCGGCGGTCTGGGGCGCGCCGGTCGAGGTGACCCGGGTGGCCGGCACCGCCGGCACGGTGTCCATCGTGGACGGCCGGGCCCGCCTCGAGACCGCCGACGGGGGCTGCGACCTGAGCGCCGCACCGTCGCAACCAGACGCAGCTGACAGCAGCCGCCCGTGGACCGCGGCCGAGATCGCCGCCTATACCGGTCTCGCCGGTTGGCTGTACCGCCACCTCGAAGACGGCAGCACCGGCGAGCAACGGCCGGCCACCTTCGCCGACGGCCTGGCCGTGCTGCGGGTCGTCGAGGCGATCCAGGCCTCGGCCGAGCAGCGCCAGGTAGTCACCATCCAGCCCGGAGGTGCCCCATGAGCCGGCCACTCGACCCCGCGGTGGTCCGCCCCGACGGCACCGCGGTCGTGACGATGGAACTGCAGCGCGGCATCGTCGGCCCCGAGAGCCTGGTGCCGGAGCTGGGCGAGCAGCTGCGGGCCGCCGGTGGCGTCGGCAACGTGCGCCGCCTGCTGACCGCGGCCCGCCCCGCCGGGGTCGCGGTCGTGCACGCCACCGTCGCCCGCCGGGCCGGCGGTCGGCCGGGCCTGACGAACGCGCCGATCCTGGAGCGCGCCGCGGCCATGCCCGAGCACCTGCGCACCGGCTCGGTGTCCGCGCGGGTGCTGGCGGAGATCGGGCCGGAGGACGGCGACGTCACCGTCGAGCGGCTGCACGGCGTGACCCCGTTCACCGGCACCGAGCTCGACGCGACCCTGCGCGGCCTCGGCGTGCGCACGATCGTCCTGGTCGGCGTGTCGGTGAACATGGGCATCCTCGGCGCCTCGATGGAGGCGGTGGGGCTGGGGTACCGCGTGGTGGTGCCGGTCGACGCGGTGGCCGGCGTCCCGGCCGGCTACGCCGCCGACGTGATCCGCTACAGCCTGCGCCACCTGGCCACGCTGTCCACAGTGGACGAGGTGGTGGCGGCATGGACCTGACCGGACGCCTGACCGGACGCACTGCCGCCGTCGCGGGCGTGGGCCCGGGGCTGGGCCGCGAGCTCGCCCTGACCTTCGCCGAGGCCGGCGCCGACCTGGCTCTGCTCGCCCGTAACGCCGGCTACCTGGAGCAGGTCGCCGGCGAGGTCGAGGCGGCCGGCCGGGCCGCGCTGCGCCTGCCGGCCGACCTCACCGACCGGGCCCGCTGCGCCGAGGCGGCCGAGCGCATCGGCGAGCGGTACGGCGCCGTCGACGTCCTCGTGCACAACGCGTTCTCCCGGCCGCCGCTCGGCTCGCTCGGCGAGCGCACCGCCGCCGACTGGCACGCGGCGGTCGACGGCAACATCCTGTCGGCCACCAACCTGCTGTACGAGCTGCTGCCGCTGATGCGGGGACGGTCGGCGGCGGTCGTGCTGGTCAGCTCCATCTCGGCACGCCAGCCCTACCCGGACTCCGGCATCTACGCCGCGGTGAAGTCGGCGATGCTCACCCTGGTCCAGGTCCTGGCCCGCGAACTGGGCCCGCACTCGGTCCGGGTCAACGCCGTGGTGCCCGGCTACATCGAGTCGGACAACCTCGAGGCGTTCTTCGCCGACGCCGGCACCCGGCAGGGCACCAGCGCCGCCCAGGCCCGGCGGGCCGCGCAGGACGCGACCTGTCTGGGCCGGTTCGTGACGGCCCGGGAGGTGGCCGACGTGGCCGCCTTCCTCTGCTCGCCCGCCGCCGCCGGCGTGACCGGGCAGACGCTCGACGTCAACGCAGGCCAATGGTTCGGCTGACCGTCAGACAGCCCGCCCCTGAGGACACCTGGAGCACAGTGGACATACAGACACGGCAAGCGACCGCGGCCCCGCCGACGGCACCCGCGGGCGCCAAGCTGCTCGCGTCGGGCGTGGAGCGGCAGTTCATCTCCGGCAAGAGCCGCGTGCACGCCCTCGGCCCGTTCGACCTGCGGGTGGCCGACGGCGAGTTCGTCTGCCTGGTCGGCCCGTCCGGCTGCGGCAAGTCGACGTTCCTGCGCATCGTCAACGGCCTGCTGCCGCCGACCGCGGGCACCCTGGACCTCTGGCTGGACGAGGGCCGGGCGGCCACGTCCATGGTCTTCCAGGACTACGGGGTGCTGCCCTGGAAGACCGTGCTGGCCAACGTGCGGTTCGGCCTGGAGATGGCGAAGGTCCCCCGGCGGGAGGCCAACGAGCGGGCGATGGAATGGATCCGCCGGATCGGGCTGAGCGGCTTCGAGAAGGCCTACCCGGCGACGCTGTCCGGCGGCATGCGGCAGCGGGTCTCGATCGCCCGGGCCCTCGCCGTGCAGCCGCAGATCCTGCTCATGGACGAGCCGTTCGCGGCCGTGGACGCGCAGATGCGGGTGGTGCTGCAAGAGGTGCTCCTCAAGGTCTGGGAGGAGGACCGGCGCACCGTCATCTTCGTCACCCACAGCCTCGAGGAGGCGCTCGTCCTCGGCGACCGCGTGGTCGTCGTGTCGGCCCGGCCCGGCCGGGTGGTCAGTGACATCACCGTGCCGTTCGGGCGGCCCCGCGCCAGCGACGTGCGCCGCACGCCCGAGTTCGCGGAGCTGCACCAGAACGTGTGGGACGTGCTGCGCGACGAGGTCCAGGCCTCGCTCGCGGCGGGAGAGGAGTAGCCGTGGCCCAGATCATGCAGAAGTCGTCGCCGGCGCCGGCACCGGGGAACGGCCGGCTGGTGCGCCGCGAGGCCTCCGCCACCCCGGAGCGGGCCGCGGTCCGCCGGCGCCGCCGCCGGCTGGCCGAGATCGTGCTGGGCTTCGGCGCGCCGGTGGTGCTGTTCGTGGTGTGGCAGGTGGCCGCGACCAGCGGCGCGGTCAACCCGCTGTTCTTCCCGCCGCCCACCGAGGTCTGGAAGGCGGCTCTGCAGCTCGTCGAGAGCGGCGAGCTGTTCGACCACCTCTGGGCCAGCCTGACCCGGGTGCTCATCGGCTGCGCCATGGGCGTGGTGACCGGCGTGGCCGCCGGCATCGCCCTCGGCGCCTCCCGCTGGGTCCGGGCCACCCTCGAGCCGCTGCTCTCGGCGCTGTACACGGTGCCGAAGCTGGCCATCTTCCCGTTGCTGCTGCTCATCTTCGGGCTCACCGACACGGCCCTGAACGTGGCCATCGGCATGACCGTCTTCTTCTTCATGTGGGTCAGCACCATGGCCGCGTTCCTGGCGGTGAGCCCCGGTCACCGCGAGGTGGCGCAGAGCTTCCAGGCCGGCCCGTGGCTGACCTTCCGTCATGTCCTGTTCCCGGCCGCGCTGCCGCAGATGTTCATCGGTCTGCGGATGTCGGTCAGCGTCGCCGTGCTGATGATGGTCGGCGTCGAGTTCACCCAGGCGAACAAGGGTATCGGCTATCTCATCTGGTACTCCTGGACGCTCTTTCAGGCGCCCCGGATGTACGTCGGCATCGTGGCGGTCGCCCTCATGGGTCTGCTGCTGAGCAATGCCGTCAAGTGGGTGTCGTTGCTCGTGCTGCCGTGGGCTCGCGTCGAGATCGAAGGCGGCGACCGGAACCTCCTGTAAGTCGGTTTCCCTCCCCCAGTAAGGAAGTCGCAAATGCGCCGATCAGCCGCCCTGTTCGTCGTCGCCGTGCTCGCCGTCCCGCTGCTGTCCGCCTGCGGCGACGACGGCGCGAGCCCGGCCTCGACCCCCACCGGAACCCGGGCCACCAACGCCCCGGCCCCCGGCCCGACCGGGCCGAACACCCCCGCGCCGAAGCCGTTGCCGAGCGAGGTCACCGTCAACGCCTCGCTGCCCTTCCGCAACATCGAGGCATATGCACCGTTACTGCTCGCCGAGCACTTCGGGGAGTTCAAGAAGGAAAACATCAAGATCAATATCCAGCTGGTGCAGACGAACAACCTCGTCGTGGTGATGCAGAAGGGCGACATCGACGTGGCGCCCGCCGCGCCGTCGGCCGGGCTGTTCAACGCGATCGCCGGTGGCGCCGACATCAAGGGCATCGGCGGCGGCGTCGGCTGGAGCCCCGCCAACCACCAGGGCTACTACGTGCGCAAGAGCCTGCTCAAGCCCGACGGCTCGTTCAGCTGCGCCGACCTGAAGGGCAAGAAGGTCTCCACCGGCTCCGCCACCGGCCTCGGCTCCCCCGCCGTGGTCGAGCTGGCCGCCTACCTGAAGACCTGCAACCTCACCGTCAAGGACGTCACTATCGTGCCGCTCGGCGGCGCCGACCTGCTGGCCGGGCTCGACTCGGGCTCGGTGGACGCCGGCAACCTCAGCGACCCGGTCTGGACCACCGCCGAGAAGACCGGGCACAAGCTCATCATCCCGTTCACCGCGTCCATCACCAGCTACTGGATGGGCAAGATCCGCACCGAGAAGCCGGACGTGGCCGCGGCCATCGTGCGCGCGCTGGTCCGCACCAGCCGCACCTACCTGCAGGGCGACTACCGCAGCAACCCGCAGGTGAAGGAGGGGCTGATCAAGGCCCTGGGCGCCACCGAGGCGCAGCTGACCGGGCCGTCCAGCCTGATCTTCGACCCTGACTTCAAGTTCCCCATCGGCAACATCGCACCGATCGAGTCCGCCTGGGCCGAGATCGGTGGCATCGTCAGCTTCGCCAAGCCCCTGACCGACGACAAGCTGTTCGACGACACGCCGCGCCAGACGGCGCTGGCCGCGTAGCCGATGCGGAAGTTCCTCGCCGTCGGCCACCACGGCCCGGTCGATCCGGAGCTGGGACTGCGGATCGCCGACGTGGCCGTGGACTGGATCTCGGCCAAGCTGGCCGACGGCACCTTCGACTGCCTGTACTCGATGGCCGGCGGGGGCCGGCTGATCGTCGCCAACGTCGACGACGAGGAGACCCTGCTGTCGATGCTGCGCTCGGCACCGGACGCACCACGCGAATGGACGTTCACCGAACTGTTCGACGGCATCGAGGTCATCCGCAACTACGTCGCGTCCATGCGGCCGTAGTGCACCTTGCCGGGCGGTCCTCCGGGGCCGCCCGGCCTCCTTCTTGAGGAGCCAGCATTGAGTGACATGTGGGCGGCCCAGCTCGTTGCCCCGTCGACGTTCGCCGACGTCCGCGTCCCGGCACCTTCCCCGGCGGCGCTCGCCCCGGGCGAGGTGCTGCTGCGGGTCCGGGCCGGCGCGATCTGCGGCAGCGACATGCCCCTGTTCAAGGGCGCCGTCCAGCTGCAGGGCGGGCTGGGCAACCACCCGGACGGCGCACCACCCGGGCCGGGCTGCCCGATGCACGAGGTGGTGGGCGACGTGGTCGCCTCCCGCCACCCCGGCTTCACGCCCGGCACCACCGCGGTCGGCTGGGCCCTGGGCCAGGACGCGCTCGCCGAGCTCGTCGTCACCGAAGGGGACTCGCTGGTGCCCGACGACGGCACGCTCCCACCGGCGCACGCCGTGGTCGCGCAGCCCCTCGCGTGCGTCATCTACGCGGTCGAACGGATGGGGGACGTGACCGGGCAGCGGGTCGCCGTCCTCGGCCAGGGACCGATCGGCATGCTGTTCAGCCACGTACTGAAGACCGCGGGCGCGGCCCACGTGGTCGGCGTCGACCGGGTCGACCGGTCGGCGCAGGCGCGGACCTTCGGGGTGGACGAGCCGGTGCGGGCCTCGTGCGACCGGTGGGTGGCTTCGCTCGCCCCGGCCGACCGGCCGCGGGTGGTGGTCGAGTCCATCGGGCACCAGGTCGGCACCCTCGGCTGCGCCGTCGACGCGGCCGCGGACGGCGGCCTGGTCTACTACTTCGGGGTGCCCGACGACCTGGTCTACCCGGTGCCGATGCACACGTTCTTCCGCAAGGACCTGACCCTGCGGGCCGGCACCACCAAGGACCGCGGACGGGTGCTACGGCTGGCCCAGCGGTACCTGCGGGAGCACCCGTCGATCCTGGACGCCTACGTCACCGACCGGTTGCCGATGACCCGCGTCCAGGACGCCTACGACCGGGCCGCCGCGCCCCGGGCCGGTCAGCTCAAGGTGGTCGTCGAGGCGTGAACCGCGTCCCGGGCGTCGAGCAGGGGCTGCAGGAACGTCGGCAGCGCTTCCGGCGTCCGCACGAACGCCAGGGGGTGCACGATGACGCAGTCGGCACCGGCCTCCCACAGCGCCCGCGCCTCCTGCAGAACCGGCGCAGCGCCGGCCTCCTCGGCGGTCCTGCCGTGCGTGACCAGCGTGGTGGCCGCGGTGACCGGGATCGTGGCCGGGTCCCGGCCGACCCGCACGCACTCGGCGCGGATGGCGGCGACCGCGGCGCGCACCTCCTCGACCGGCATCGGCGCCGCCCACCACCCCAGGCCATGGCGCACCACCCGCTCGATCGCCCGCGGGGTGGGGTGGAAGCCGAACGACAGCCGCAGATCCGCGCCCTGCACCGGCACCGGCATGCTGTACAGGTCGGTGAAGTCCACCCGCTGCCCCGCGTGGGCCGCCGGTCCCCCGGCCCACAGCGCCCGGCAGACGGCGACCTGCTCCTCCAGGTAGCCGAAGCGGCGCTCGAACGGCCGCTCGGTGACCCGGTACTCCTCCTCCTGCCAGCCCGCCCCGAGGCCCACGTCGAGCCGCCCGCCGCAGATGACGTCGAGCGTGGCGAGCTGCTTGGCCAGCAGCACGGCCGGGCGGATCGGCGCGATGAGGACGTTGGTGCCGAGCCGGGCCCGGGCGGTGACCCCGGCGACCGCGGCGAGGGCGGTCAGCGGCTCGAACCAGTTGGTGTCGATGGGGTACGGGAAGCCGACGGCCACCCGGTCGCGGTGGGCCTGTTCGCTGATCGTCACGTGGTCGGGCAGCACCAGCAGGTCCACGCCCATCCGGTCGGCCAGTCCGGCCGCTTCCAGGATGCCGGTGAAGCGGCCGCCGTACAGCTCGTCCACACCCATCAGGTTGAAGCCCAGCCGAGCCATCGCATCCCCACTTCCACCCACGGAACCGTTGGCAGCCAACAGGTTCCCGAACCAAGCAAGTGCTTGGTAGCTTACCTGTGCGGCTCGGGAAAACACCAGGCCGTGCGAGTCCGAGCGGGTCCACGGCAGACAGTTGCGGGAGGTTCTGATGACGAACGAGGACGCCGACCGGGCCGCCATCCGGGAGCTGGTGTGCCGGTACTGCCGGGGCGTCGACCGCCTCGACATGGAGCTGGTCCGCTCCTGCTACCACCCCGGCGCGATCGACCACCACACCGGCTTCGACGGCCCCGTCGAGGAGTACGTCGCCTGGGTCGAGCCGAAGCTGCGCGGCTTCGACGGCACGATGCACCTGGTCGCCAACCACCTGGTCGAGTTCGCCGGAACCCGGGCCCTGTCGGAGACCTACGGCACCGCCGTGCACTGGGGCACCCCGTCGGACTCCGCGCAGCTGAACTTCACCAGCGGCTTCCGCTACATCGACCTACTCGAGCAGCGCGACGGCGAGTGGCGCATCCTGGAACGCTACGCGTCGCGGGAATGGACCCGCTCGGAGGCCAACATGTTCGTCCCGCGCGAAGGCCCCGGCCCGGCCGGCCGCCGCGACCGGGACGACTACGTGTACCGACTCCGCACCGACCTGCTCGCCCCGTGAGCTGCCCTATGTCAACCCGTCACTGGCTCGCCGGTCGTCTTGCCGTGGCTGGCGGCGAAGCCGGCCAGTAACCAGTTCAGGCTGGTGACGAAGGCGTGATCGGAGGGCTCCTCGGCGAACTGTGCCAGATGGGGCGCACGGCCGGCGCGGGACAGGTCATCCAGGTAGGCGCCGGTGGAGTCGGCCCACTGGGACTCGGTGAGGCCGTCGCGTTGCCGCATGCTATGACCGGCCAGCTCCAGGCCCCCGAAGCCCATCGTGAACGCGTCGACGGCGATCAGCAGGGTGCGCGCCTGCTCGCGCTCAAGGCCGAGTCCCGCTATGGCCGCCATGGACTGCTCGGCGTGGCGCACCGCATTGGGCCCGAGTGCCGGTCGCTGCATGATCGCGGCGATCAGCCACGGGTGGCGGCGGCCGACCGCGCGGGTCTGCGCAGCGATGGCGTGCAGCGCGGCCAACCAGTCCTTCGGGAGCTCTCCGAGGACCATCTCGCCCAGGATCTCGTCGACCATGAGCTCGATGAGGTCGTCCTTGCGGTCCATGAACGAATAGAGGCTCATCGGCCGGGCGTTCAGCTCGGCGGCGACCCGGCGGATCGTGATGGCGTCGAGCCCGTGCGCGTCGGCCAGGTCGATGGCGGCACGCACGATCGTCTCCAGGGACAGACGCCGCCGCGTGGGCCGTGGCGGGCGCGTCCAGACCGAACCACTGACCGGCGCGGACGCGCCGCGGCGGGCGTTGGGGCGGCCGGCGGGCTCCTGGTCGAGCTCCGGGGTGGATGGCGTCGGCGACATGCGTTCATCATACAGCCCATCGATTTGTGATACGTTGTATCGGCAAGCGAGATGCCGTATCTGTTTCACGTTGGTCCGGCTAGCGATCGGAGTCCAGATGACTGTTCCGGCACCTCCCGACGCATCCGTGCCCGACGGCGCGGCCACAACTTCCGACGACGACAGGCGGATCTCCCCCGCCCTGCTCAAGCTGGCCGGCGTCATCATGCTCGGCGCGATCATGGTTCAGCTCGACTCCACGATGGTCAACGTCGCGATCGACACGCTGAGCAAGCGCTTCGACGTCACGGTCAGCACGATCCAGTGGGTGAGCACGGGTTACCTGCTGGCGATGGCCATCGTCATTCCGCTCACCGGCTGGGCGTCCGACCGGCTCGGCGCGCGGGCCGTATGGACGTTCTCGCTCTGCGCGTTCCTTGGCGGCTCCGTGCTCTGCGGCGTCGCCTGGTCGGCCGAGAGCCTCATCGCCTTCCGTGTTCTGCAGGGCTTCGGCGGCGGGATGATCCTCCCACTGGCCCAGGCGATACTCGCGGCCGCCGCCGGGCCGAAGCGGCTCGGCCGCATGATGAGCGCGATCGGCGTGCCGGCGATGCTCGGCCCGGTCCTCGGCCCGGTCCTCGGCGGCGTGCTGGTCGACCACCTCTCCTGGCGCTGGATCTTCTACGTCAATGTGCCGATCTGCCTCGCGGCGCTGGCCCTGTCCTGGCGGCTCATGCCCTCGGGCAGCAGCGCCGCGAGCGAGCGCAAAGGACTCGACAAGCTCGGGCTTCTCCTGCTCTCACCCGGCTGCGCGGCACTGGTGTACGGGCTGTCCAAGGCCGGCCAGCACGGCAGCTTCACCGCCCCGGAGGTCCTCATCCCGCTGGTCGGCGGCGTCGTGCTGCTGGCCGCCTTCGCCTGGCACGCGCTGCACACCACTGTGGAGCCGATCATCGACCTGCGCCTGCTCAAGTCGCGCAACTTCAGCGCGTCCTCGAGTGTGCTGTTCGTCTTCAGCATGGCCCTGTTCGGCGCGATCTTCCTGCTGTCGCTGCTGTATCAGCAGGTGCACGGGGACAGCGCGGTCAAGACCGGCCTGCTGCTGGCACCACAGGGCGTCGGCCTGGCCGTCGCGCTCCTGCTCGCCGGACCGCTCACCGACAAGATCGGCCCCCGCTGGATCGCGGTGGTCGGGCTGTTGCTCGCCATCGCGGGCACGATCCCGTTCTGCCTGGCCAAGGGCGAGATCAACCAGTGGCTGCTGGGTGGTTCCCTGGTCGTTCGCGGCGCCGGGCTGGGCGCGGTCATCGTGCCCTGCATGGCCGCGGCCTACGCCGGGGTGGCGCAGCACGCCTTCAACCGGGCGAGCAGCGCCCTGCGCATCTTCCAGCAGCTCGGCGGTTCCTTCGGCGTGGCCGTCGTTGCCGTGGTGCTCCAGCGCCAGGTCACCGACACGACCGACGCCGCCGCCGGCCGGCCGAACCTCGACCAGATCGCCGGCGCGTTCGGCGACACCTTCTGGTGGACCGTGGCCCTGACCGTCGTCGCCGTGATTCCGGCTCTGCTGCTGCCGCGCACCCTGCGCGACGACGCGGCGGAGCCGGCCCCGCAGCCCGCGGCGATGGGCTGAGCCTCCTGAGCTGACATCTCTACTGTCCCTCCGGACCCTCTCGGGGGCACGGGACAACGTCACATCCGGCAGGGCCGAAAGGCTCGACCCCCGCGGTCGGCTCGGGCACGACGGCCTGGCGGTCCGAGCGAAGCATCCATGCCGCTACCAGGGCGTAGGGCAGGGCAAGGACGGCGAACGAGCCGCCGTTGCCGGTGATGGTGGACAGGGCAGCGTACACGGCGTAGACGGCGAGGGTCGACACGTCCGTTGC
Source organism: Dactylosporangium sp. NPDC005555 (assembly GCF_040605635.1). Taxonomy (NCBI): domain Bacteria; kingdom Bacillati; phylum Actinomycetota; class Actinomycetes; order Micromonosporales; family Micromonosporaceae; genus Dactylosporangium; species Dactylosporangium sp. NPDC005555. Next base: position 183,290 of record NZ_JBEXDG010000009.1, on the reverse strand, counting down.
CATGCCCGCGAGGGACGTGACCGTCGCGCGGGCCGGACCGGTGATGCGGGCCTGGAGTCTGGCGTCGGCGACGACGCTGGCGAGCTGGAAGCCGCCGAACGCGGCCGCGACCAGCAGGATGCCGTGCACGGTGCCGAGCAGTGCGCCGGTTGCCATCAGCACGGCGGCGGCGATGAGGATCGCCACGAACCATGGGGTGCGGAGGTGGGCGGCGCGGCCGGCGAGGAGGCTGCCGGCCGTTGCGGCACTCCAGATGATCAGCAGCAGCAGCGGTACCGTGGCCGCCGCGACTCCCGTGTCGAGGATGAGCAGTGGGGTGTATTCGTCGAGGGCGCCCCAGACACCGGTGACGGCGGCGCACACGATGACCGCCGTCCGCACGGGCCTGACGTGCCGCGCCTCCGCGAGTCCGGCCCGCAGTTGCGCGGCCCACCCGTCGTCGTCGCCGGGCGCCGCTGCGGTCCCGTGTTCCGGGAAGAGCGTGGCGACGGCGGCGGTGGCCAGGCAGGCGGCGATGCTCGCGACGCCGACCGCCGGGAAGCCGCCGTAGTCGAAGACCGGCGTGGCGAGGCCCATCGCGAGCACGACCGCGGTCATGCCGACGGCTTTGGAGCGGCCCATGACCTGTGCGTACCGGTCGGCGGCGCCCAAGCGGTCGAGTTCCTCGTAGACGAGTGCTTCGAGGGCGCCGGAGGTCAGCGCCCCGCGGATGCCCCACAGCAGGAAGCCGAGCGCGAACGCCCAGTACGACGGCGTCCACACCCACAGGGCGAACCCGGCCGTGGTGAGCAGCGGGCCGACACACAGCAGCAGTTTGCGGGAGACGGCGTCGGCCCAGGCGCCGGACGGCACCTCGAACAGCACGCCGGTGGCGGACCAGATGAAGAACAGCGACGAGATCTGCCACACCGACAGCCCCGTGTCGCTGAACAGCAGCGCGTACAGGGGGTACAGCAGGACGAAGTCGTCGAGGAACGCGAACCCGTACAGGGCCGCGGTGACACGCCTTGGTGACATGAGCGTGAGGCCTTCCAAAGGGATGCGGGCGGTGGTCGGGCGTTACGACCACTGCCGGCGGGCCTCGGGCACAGGATCAATGTCGCCAGGTCATGCCGCGAGCGTATCCGCCGCGGTCTGCTCCCGGAACCGGGTTACCGCGGCGTGATCGACAGGACCGCCCGGTCGGGGTCGGTCCTGGCCGGCCTGGCGGCGACCTTCCAGCGGCGGTTGCCGGTCAGGCCCTGCATGGTGTCGCCGCCGCGGATGACGTTGCCGGCGACCAGGTATTCGGCGGCGTCCTGCAGGTATCCCGCCATCTGGTCCGGCGGCAGGCCGGCGAAGACGCATTCGAGGTCGGGCAGTCCGAGCGCGGCCAGGCCGAGGGTGTCCATCAGCAGGGTGCCGAGGCTGCCGGCGACGTTGAACATGCGCACGTTGACGATCCCGGCCAGCGGCCGGCCGCCGAACGACCCGGGGTGGGTCGCCACGGCGCTGCCCGGCCACCAGATCCCGGCCGGTGTGGTGGCCGCGGCGATCCCGCGGACGACGGAGTTGAACGCCCGGACCCGGTTGGCGGGGGCGAACGACGTACCGAAGACCTCGGCGGCGGTCACGGTGTGCGACACGGCCGCCAGCGCCTGCTCCGCGTCCGGCCATTCCCAGGTCTGGCTGAGGTCGCGGCTGCCCCGCTGCGGGGCGGCCTGCCGGATCGCGACGAGCAGCCGGACGTCCAGGTCGTCGGCGGTGCGGCCGGTCAGTTCGGGGAACGCCACCATGAACGCGCCGCCGTGCCCGGTGCCGTCGGCCAGTTCCGCCGAGGGCCAGTACCGGCGGATGCCGGCCAGGATGTGCTCCGGCCGCAGCGCCACGGCATCGGCGTAGCTCAGCTCCGCCGTCAGTCCAGCGTTCATCTGATCCTTCGGTCGATGGGTGGTCCCAGCATTCCGTCACACGGGTGACCGCGCCAGTGAGCCGTGGCGTCGGTGCGGCCGGGTTTTGCTTGGACAGGTCTTAATTCAAGTCTCGTATTGACGGTTGAGCTGGGTCGTCATAGCCTGCCTGGGATCTGTTAACCAACCTTTCAGATCGATGGACCTGTCGGCCCCGCCCGGCCGGCAGGAGTGGTTCCCGCCCGCCACGGACCCTCCGACCCATCCGCCCAGATGCGGTCCATGGCGGGCGTCTCGCCCAGAAGGGACCCGAATTGCGCAAGCTCAAAACCCTGGCCGCCGCGGTCGTGGCCAGCACCGCCATCGCGGCGGGGCTGGTCGTCACCGCGGGGCAGCAGGCCGCCGAGGCCGCGGTGGTCTGGGCCGAGGAGTTCAACGGCGCGTACAAGCAGGCCGTGGACGGCTCCCGGTGGAACTACGACACCGGCGGCGCCGGCTTCGGCAACCAGGAGCTGCAGTACTACAACAGCGGCAACAGCAACGTGTACCAGGACGGCCAGGGCAACCTGGTCATCGAGGCGCGCCGGGAGAGCGGCGGCCGCAGCTGCTGGTACGGCACCTGTCAGTGGACCTCCGGCCGGATCCAGACGGCCGGAAAGTTCACCCAGCAGTACGGCCAGATCGAGGCCCGCATCCAGGTTCCGAAGGGCGCCGGGCTGTGGCCGGCGTTCTGGATGCTCGGCGGCGGCAACTGGCCCACGGACGGCGAGATCGACATCCTGGAGAACGTCGGCCGTGACCCGAACACCATCTACGGCACCCTGCACGGCCCGGGCTACTCCGGCGGCAACGCCGTCGGCGGCACCCGGAACCTCGGCGTCCCCGTCGGCGACGCGTTCCACGTGTTCGCCGTCGACTGGTCACCGAACCTGATCATCTGGACGATCGACGGCTCGGAGTACTTCCGGGCCACGCCGGCCAGCCTGCGCGGCAACCGGTGGGTCTACGACCACCCGTTCTTCGTCATCCTCAACCTGGCCGTCGGAGGGAACTTCCCCGGCAGCCCCAACGGCAGCACCCCGGCACTCAACCGCATGCTGATCGACTACGTCCGGGTCAGCACCTCCGGCACGCCCCCGCCGACCGGCGGCACCAACGCCCTGCGCGGCAACGGCAGCGGCCGCTGCATCGACATCCCCAGCGCCAACCCGGTCGACGGCGCGCGGCTGCAGATCTGGGACTGCAATGGCAGCAGCGCCCAGCAGTGGACGATCGGCTCCGACGGCACCATCCGCGCCCTCGGCAAGTGCATGGACGCCGCCGCGGCCGGCACCGCCAACGGCACGGCGATCCAGCTGTACGCCTGCAACGGCTCCAACGCACAGCGCTTCACCGTCAGCGCCTCCGGCGACATCGTGAACGTCGCCGCGAACAGGTGCGTCGACGTGGCCGAACGCGGGACCGCCAACGGCTCGAAGCTGCAGCTGTGGGACTGCTCCGGTGGCTCCAACCAGAAGTGGACCCGCGTCTGAGCGGTCCCTGCCGAGGTGGGCCCTGCGCCGATCCGGGCGCAGGGCCCACCACTGCGACAGGGGCGGTGCCGGTCAGGCGAACCTCGCCCGGTACAGGTCGCGCAGCAGGCAGATCTCCGCGCCGTGGTGCATTGCGCCAGATCATCGACCGAGTATCGCAGTGCCCGCCCGACTCTGCAGAACTCTGCAGAGTCCACGGCGGCGCGCCCGCAGGTCCGGTGTCAATGCCGGTTGGCGGCGGTGTACTGCTCGTCGGGCAGCGGCTCCAGCCACGTGGTGGGGTCGCCGCCGTCGGCCTTCGCCTCGAGCATGGCGAGGTGGCTCATGAACGTATCCGTGGCCGCGCCGTGCCAGTGTTCCTCGCCGGGTGGGCAGATGACGGTGTCGCCGGCGCGGATGCGCAGCACGGTGCCGTCGCGGGTGCCGACGAGGCCGGCGCCCTCGGTGACGTGCAGGGTCTGGCCGACGGCGTGGGAGTGCCAGTTGGTCCGGGCGCCCGGGGTGAACCGGACCAGCGCCACGGACATCCGTGACGGTCCCGTCCCGGAGCAGATCGGTGTCATGTAGACGTCGCCGGTGAAACGTTCGGCGGGTGTCTTGACGGTGGCGGCAACGGGCTGCAGTTCCATCGGGGCTCCTTACGGCCGAAGCAGGGTCTTGATGGCCCGGCGCTCGTCCATCGCCGTGTAGCCTTCGGCGACCTGGTCGAGCGGCAGGGTGAGGTCGAAGACCTTGCCGGGGTCGATGCTCCGGCTGGTGACGAGGTCGATGAGCTCGGGCAGGAACCTGCGGACCGGGGCCGGGCCGCCGTGCAGGTGCACGTGGGAGTAGAACAGTTCCTCGCCGGGCAGGGTCACGCCGTGGGCGACGCCGACGTAGCCGACGTGCCCGCCGGGACGGGTGGAGCGGATGGCCTGCAGCATCGACTCCTGGGTGCCGACCGCCTCCACGACGCTGTGGGCGCCGAGGCCGCCGGTCAGGTCCTTGATCCGGGCGACGCCGTCGTCGCCGCGTTCGGTGACGATGTCGGTGGCGCCGTACTCGAGGGCGAGCTTCTGCCGGTCGGCGTGCCGGCTCATCGCGATGATCCGGTCCGCGCCGAGCTGCTTCGCGGCCAGGACGGCGAGCAGGCCGACCGCGCCGTCACCCACGACGGCGACGGTCTTGCCCGGCCGGACGTCGGCGGCGACGGCGCCGAACCAGCCGGTGCCGAGCACGTCGGACGCCGTGAGCAGGCCCGGGATCAGGTCCTCGTCCGGTGCCTCGGGGGTGGCGACGAGGGTGCCGTCGGCGAGCGGCACGCGCAGCAGTTCGGCCTGCGCGCCGCCGGCGCCGACGTACTCGCGGTGCACGCAGCTGGACTGATACCCGGCCCGGCAGATGTCGCAGGTGTTGTCGGAGGCGAAGAACGAGCCGATGACGAACTGGCCGGGCCTGATCCGCCGCACGTCGCCGCCGACGGCCTCGACGACGCCGACGTACTCGTGGCCCATCGGGGTCGGTTCGGTGACCGGTTCGATGCCGCGGTACGGCCACAGGTCCGACCCGCAGACGCAGGAGGCGGCGACGCGGATGACCGCGTCGGTGGGTGCGGTGATCGCCGGGTCGGGGCGGTCCTCGATCCGGACGTCGCCGGGGGCGTGCAGGATGGTGCCGCGCATCAGTGGTCTCCTCGGAAAAGGTTCTTGGCCACGGTCATCGCCGACATGGCCTTGGGCCAGCCGGCGTAGAACGCCAGGTGGGTGATCGCCTCGATCAGCTCGGTCTCGGTGAGGCCGTTGTCGCGGGCCCGGGCGAGGTGGAACGGCAACTGCTCGGCGGCTCCGCCGGTGAGCAGGCTCGCCACGGTGATGAGGCTGCGGTCGCGGGCGGACAGCTCGGAGCGTTCCCAGACCTTCCCGAACAGGACGTTGTCGGTGTAGTCGACGAGCGCCGGGGCGAAGTCGCCGAACATGCGTCGCGCGCCGGACGGCGCGGTCTTCTCGGTCATGGTGGGTCCTCTCCCAGGTCAGCGGGGGGTGAGCTTGAGGGTGGCGGCGCGGGCGGCCGGGGCGAGCATCGCGGTCACGTAGCCGGCGTCGTAGCGGCGGTACTTGCTGCGGTAGCCGGCGTCGATCCGCTCGTGGACCGGGTCGTCGCCGGGGACGTCGGTGAAGGTGACGTCCCGGTCGACGCCGCCGGCCCGGATGTGGCCTTCGTGGCGGGCGCGGGTGCCGCGGTACCAGACGGAACCGGTGCCGTTCGCGGCCCTGACGTACACGTCGCCGCCGTCGGGGACGACCCAGATCGTGGTCGCCGGTCGCAGGGTGCCGTCGTCGCGGGTGGCCGCGACCTGCAGTTCGTCGGCGGCGCCGACACGGCGCAGCTCGTCGGATGTCCAGGTGGTCATGGCGGTACTCCACTTCTTGTCGGAGGTTGGTTGTCAGAGGTCGGGCGTCAGCGGGCCGCGACGGCCGGGGCGAGCGGCCGGTGGGCCAGGCCGGCGGCGGCGCGGTCGCGGGTGCACACGACGAGCAGCGCCCCGGCGAGGGAGCATGCGGCGGTGGCGAGCACCGCGTGGTTCCAGCCGGTGAGACCGCCGCCGGTGCACGCCGGAGACCGCCTGACGGCCCAGCGCGGCGTGAGGACCCCATCGTTTGGCCGCACCCGCCAGCAGCCGGATGACCGGGCTGTGCGGCTGCAACCCCATCGGGGCCGACTGCCCGGCCGCGCAGCCGAGCAAACCCGCGACACGCTGCCGGCGAGCCGCGGGCCGGGTCGCGGAGCAGGGCGGGACGCGTCGGTCATGTCACCCATGCAACCGGCGGGTCCGGGCCGGTGGGAGGGTTTACCGAAGGTGGTAATGCCAGCACCCCCTTCGGCCGAGCCGGCACCCGTAGCGTGAGGAGCGTGGACAACCGCGATGAGGTGCGTGAGTTCCTGGCCACCCGCCGGGCCAGGCTCACCCCCGAGCAGGCCGGGCTACCGCAGTACGGTGGCAGCCGCCGCGTCCCCGGCCTGCGCCGCGCCGAGGTCGCGCTGCTGGCCGGGGTCAGCCCCGACTACTACGTCCGGCTCGAGCGCGGCAACCTGTCCGGGGTCTCCGACAGCGTCCTGGAGGCCGTCGCCCGCGCGCTGCGGCTCGACGAGGCCGAACGCGCCCACCTGCACGACCTGGCCCGCGCCGCGAACGCGGGCCCGCGCAGTCGGCGCCCACCCAAGCAGCAGGTCCGGCCCGGGACCCTGCACCTGCTGCACGCGATGACCGACGCGCCGGCGTTCGTCCGCAACGGCCGCCTGGACATCCTCGCCGCCAACCGCCTCGCCGAGGCGCTGTACGCCGCGGCGTTCGACACCCCGGCCCGCCCGGTGAACCTCGCCCGCTTCTGCTTCCTCGACCCCCGTGCCGACGACCTCTACCCCGACTGGGACGAGGCGGCGAACACCACCGTCGCGCTGCTGCGCACCGAGGCCGGCCGCGATCCCTACGACAAGGCCCTGACCGACCTCGTCGGCGAACTCGCCACCCGCAGCGACGACTTCCGCACCCTGTGGGCCGCGCACAACGTCCGGCTGCACCACACCGGCGTCAAACGCTTCCAGCACCCGGTCGTCGGCCGCGTCGAGCTCGGCTTCGAAGCGATGCCCATGCCGGCCGACCCCGGGCTCACCCTGACCGCCTACAGCGCCGCGGCCGGCAGCCCCGCCGCCGACGCACTCCGCCTGCTCGCCAGCTGGGCCGCGTCCAACGAACCCACCGGGCACGCACCGGCCCGCGAGGCTGACCGAACCTGACCGCGGCGCCGGGCAACGCCTGATCGTCCCGACGCGACCGACCGATCCGCATACCTTGGGAGTCCGCCATGCATACCCGCGTCCTCGGCACCGGCCTGGAAGTCTCCGCCCTCGGCTTCGGCGCGATGGGCATGAGCCAGAGCTACGGCCCCGGCCCAGACCGCGCCGCGAACATCGCGCTGCTGCGCGCCGCCGTCGACCGCGGCGTCACCTTCTTCGACACCGCCGAGGTGTACGGACCGTTCCACAACGAAGCACTCGTCGGTGAAGCGCTCCAGCCCGTCCGCGACCAGGTCGTCATCGCCACCAAGTTCGGTTTCGCGTTCGACACCGACGGCAAGCAGACCGGCCTGTCCAGCCGCCCCGAACACATCAAGCAGGTCGCCGACGCCTCCCTCACCCGGCTGCGCACCGACCGCATCGACCTGTTCTACCAGCACCGCGTCAACCCCGACGTCCCCATCGAAGACGTCGCCGGAGCGGTCAAGGAACTCATCGAGGCCGGCAAGGTCAAGCATTTCGGCATGTCCGAAGCCGCCGCCGGCACCGTCCGCCGGGCCCACGCCGTCCAGCCGGTCACCGCCCTGCAGAACGAGTACTCGCTGTGGTGGAAGCGACCCGAGGCGCAGATCCTTCCCCTCTGCGAGGAACTCGGCATCGGCCTCGTCCCGTACAGCCCACTCGGCAAAGGCTTCCTCACCGGCACCATCAGCCAGGACACCACCTTCGGCAACGGGGACATCCGCGACAGCATCCCTCGCTTCGACGCCGAGTCACGCCGGTCCAACCAGGCCCTCGTCGACCTGCTGCGCACCGTCGCCACCCGCAAGCACGCCACCGTCGCGCAGATCGCGCTCGCCTGGCTGCTCGCCCAGAGGCCCTGGATCGTGCCCATCCCCGGCACCCGCAAGCTCGAACGCCTCGACGAGAACATCGGCGCCGCCGACATCGAGCTCACCACCGACGACCTGCACGACATCGACGCCGCCGCCGCCGACATCCGTATCGTCGGCGCCCGCTATCCCGAGCATCTGGAACGCATGACCAACGTCTGACCGGTGTCCGATCGTCCGCCGACCGGTTGGTCTGCAACCCGGCGGCACCCGTCTGGAACGTGGTGCCGCACCCGTACGGGCGTTGAGTTGTGTCCAGCAGCACACCGGGCACGACAGCAGGAGGTACACCATGATCGGCACCGTCACCGAGTTCGTCGCGGAAGCCGTCTTCGCCTCCGACCTGCAGCCGTCGCAGGACGTCACGCCGGCGCAGGTGTGGGCGGCGGTCACCACCGCCGTCACCCGCCACGGCGCGCAGGGCTGCGTGGAGATCCTGGCGGCCGCGTACGGCGAGTGCCCCGAGACGGCCGCGCCGCGGATGCGGTTCGCCCGCGCACTCGCCGACACCCTGATCCCGGCGCCCGCCGTGGCCGCCTGACGCCGCGGGCGTGCGCGCCTATTCGAAGAACTTCAAACCGTAGCCGGCGTCGGAGGTGGGGCCGGGGACGTTGGCGCGGCGGTAGGTGACGTTGCCCCACCAGACGGCCGTCCCGGTGTACCAGTACCGGTTCGCCCACGAGTACGGGGTGCCCTTGGCGACCGCGTGGTACATCGTCGGGAACCGGTTCCCGGACGGTGGGCTGGTCGCGATGTCGCCCCGTTCCAGGACGAACGAGTGGTGCCCGGGCCCGTCGACGTACAGCGTGGGGTCCCAGCCGGTCATCATGTTCGGCGCGTAGGACCCGAAGAGGCAGCCGTTGCTCTTGTACCAGTCCCACACGTACGTCGGGTCGCCGCCGGCCCGCAGCCGCAGCTCGGCCAGGCAGTACTTGCTGCTCCAGCTGCCGTTCGCGGAGTACACGATGTGCAGCCGGCCGTTCGGGTCGAGAATCGGCTCGGGTGCCTCGTTGATGAACGGGTTGCCGACGGTGCGTTCCCACGCCTCCCGCGGCTGGGAGATGACGAAGCGGCCGCCGGTGGTCGTGGTAGGGCTGCTCATCCGGGCGATGTACAGGTTCTGTTCGACGTTCGTGTCGCCGGCCCAGCCGGACCAGACGAACCAGCGCTGGCCCTGGTACGTGAACGGCACCCCGTCGATCGCCCACTTGTCGGCGGGCAGGGCGACCTTGGTGGCGGCGGTGTAGCCGGAGTCGGCGGTGGCGGAGCTGATGTGGTACATCCGGTGGGCGGCGCTGCGCCCGGCGGAGAAGTAGATGTGGTACCTGCCGTCCTGGTGCACGATCTCGGGTGCCCACACCTCCCCGAGGTTGCCGGTGTCGCTCCACACCTGCTTCTTCGGCGCGGCCGCGATCCCGGCGAGGGTCGACGCCGTCCGTACGGCGACTCCCCCGTCGACCGACTTCGCCGCGACGTACAGGTTGCCGACCTTGATGACGCTGGGGTCGGCCCCGCCGAGGGTCGTCGCTCCAGCGTCGGCGGTCGTGGCGGGTGCCAGCGCGAGCACACCGAGGAGGGCGAGGGCGCTGAGACCGACGCGCCGGATGTTGGCCATGGTTCGCACCTCCCGAGTCTCCCAAGCAATCCGCGAGTGTCAATGTTCGCGACCAAATTGTAAGCTTTATTTAAAGTTGAGCGCGGTCCTGCGCGACCGCTGGGGCGTCTCGCAGCCCGCCCCGCCACCATGCCGTGGTCGCCGACATGTCCGCCGACTGGTTGGTCTGCAACCTGCCGGCACCCGACACCCTCACCCCGGTGGCCGCCCTGGCCGCCTGAACCGCCACGGGGCTTGTGTCCGTTTCACAGGCGGATTCCGGAGCCGGACAGCACGGGTGCGATCGCGATCGTGCACTCGTCGATCAGGCCGGCGTTCACGTGCTCCAGGATCATCGCGCCGCCGCACTTTGCCCGGGCGCCGACCACCCCGGCTCGAACGTGCTCGACCCGGCGCGCTGCTTGCCGAAGTGGGGTCTGGGGTGGCATCATCGCGGCCATGATCAAGAGAATCGAGTCCGCCGTCCGCCGGTGAGCGTGACGACCGAGCCTGGAAGGCTCGGACCCCAGATCACGTTGTTCGAACATGCCCTGCGACTCCATCAGCAGGATCCTGACGGTGTTCTGCCGCACGACGGCTCGCCGTATCCGGACGAAGAGCGCTACCGCTCGCGGACCCAACCGGACAGCGATCGTCGACTCGACGGAGCCGATGTCGCCGCCATTCTCGACAGACACTTCAGCCGGCCTGATGCGCAAGCAAGCGAACTTGCCGACGCGTTCCGGGACACCCACGTCCCCATCCATGGCAACGTGCACATCGCTGCCGCAACGCTGCGCGCGGACCGGCAGCGGGTGCAGCAGACCGGCCGGTGGCTGGTGCGGCACAGTACGGACCGATGCGCCGCAACAGTCGGGCTGGCGCTGCTGGCCACCGACTGGGCCGAAGACGACATTCCACTGATCCAAACCATCGGACTGCTGTCGAACTGGTTCGGGCCGCTGGCAGCAGAGGCGCTGCAACGCCGCCGCGGAGGCGGTGAGGCGTTGCTGTGGCTCGCCGAGCGCGTCGCCGGCTGGGGCCGGGTCTACGTCGTCGAGGCGCTGTGCCGCCTCGGCGCCTCCGCCTCCCGGACGTGGCTACTGCGTCGCGCCTGCGACGGCGACTTCCTCAACGGCTACTTCGCCGGCAAGGTCGCCACCGCGGCCCACCTGCACGAAGCGATCACCGGCGCCGATGTGGATGATGACCTGATCGATCACACCGGCCGGCTCTTGAAGACCATGGCCGACTGCGGCGGCATGGGCACGACCCTCGAGCACTACCCACCGGCACCGATCGTCCTGGCCGCGCATGCCGCTCACCTCGCCCGGCAGACGCCGACAGTGGACCGGTACGTCGACGCCGCGGTCATCGCCGACCATCTGGCGGCCAAGCCTCCGAACCGATGCGGATGCACCGTCGAGCAGCGGGACCGCATCGTTCGGCAGTACCTCGCAGTGCTCGAGCGGCCTGACTGGTGCGACGCGGTCCGCGCGGGTCTCGACCCGACCGGCGACTTCGCTGCCTGGTTCGCCGGCAACGTGGCGGCGCGGCTGCATCTCCGCGCATTCGCTGATCCAGCAGGAGGTGATGAACGATGAGCCACGCTGCCGATCCACAGCGCATGCGCCGGTCTGGCGTCATGCCGGTCAGTTTCCGGTTCAGCGGGTTCCATCGATCGCACCTGAGCGGGCAGGATCGATGTCATGACGAGAAGAGGCTGGCTGATCGCCGCCCTGGTGGCGTGCTGCGTGTCGGCGTGCGACGCATCGCCGGAGGCCGAGCGGGCGGTGAGCACTCCGGGCGCGACGGTGACCGTCGCCCTCGGTGACCGGCCGTTCCAGTTGCGCCTGCCCACCTCGTACGCCGACGGGACGAAGATGCCGTTGGTGGTGCTGCTGCACGGCTACGGCTCCGACGCGGCCGAGGCGGGTCGGTACTTCGGGCTCACCGCTGAGGCCGACCGCCGCGGGTTCCTCCTCGCGATGCCCGACGGCACCAGGAACGGCCGGGGGCAGCGGTTCTGGAACGCGACCAGCGCCTGCTGCGACTTCGCCCGCAGCGGCACCGACGACTCCGGGTACCTCCGGCAACTGATCGACGTCGTGAAGGCCGCGCACCCCGTCGATGCGGGCCGGGTCTATCTCATCGGTCACTCCAACGGCGGTTTCATGGCGTACCGCATGGCCTGCGAGCACGCGGACACCGTCACGGCGATCGTCTCGCTGGCCGGTGCCGTGGCGGACGACGCCGCCGAGTGCGCACCGTCACGGCCGGTCGGCATCCTGCAGATCCACGGCACCGCCGACGGGACCATCCGCTACGACGGCGGCATGAACGGGGGTCAGCCGTACCCGTCGGCCGCGGTCGGCGTCGAGCGGTGGCGCCGGTACAACGGCTGCTCGGACCAGGTCGCTCCCCCGACGGCGCCGCTGGACCTCGACTCCTCCCTGCCCGGCGCGGAAACCACCGTGACCGCGTACCGGGCCGGATGCCGTGCGGGCGGTCAGGTGACACTGTGGTCGATCCCGGACGGCGGTCACGTGCCGGCGCTGTCCCCCACCTTCGCGGCAACCGTCGTCGACCATCTCCTCGCACCATGACCGCGGCCGCCGAACGGGCACCGCCGGAGCGTTCTGTGTCGATCTGACAGGATGCGTGCATGGCGGTCACATCGAGCGGCGGCGTTGCGCGGCGGGTCGTGGTTGTCGGGTACGACGGCTCCGAGCTGCTCGACATCGCCTGTGTCACCTCCACGCTCGACCTGGCGGTCCGCATCGCGGGGCGGACGCTGTACCGCACGGAGCTGATCTCTCCGAACGGGCAGACGATCCGGTGCGACTCCGGTCTTGAGCTGCACAGCAACGGGTCGCTGCAGCGGGCGACCGGGCCAGTCGACACGCTGGTCGTGTCCGGGGGGCGGGGACATGAGGCCGCCGCCGAGGACCCGGCGATCGTCGCGCACGTGCGGCGGCTGGCCGCGCTGTCCCGGCGGGTCGCCTCGGTGTGCACGGGCGCCACGGTGCTCGCGGCGGCCGGGCTGCTCGACGGCCGGCGGGCGACGACGCACTGGCATTACGCTGACGCGCTCGCGCGGCGGTACCCTTCCGTGCACGTCGATCCGCGGCCGATCTTCATCCGTGACGGGCGCGTCGCCACGTCGGCCGGCGTCACCAGTGCCCTGGACCTGACGCTGGCGCTGGTGACCGAGGACTGCGGGCCCGACCTGGCGCGCGCCGTCGCGCAGGGCCTGGTCACCTATCTGCAGCGGCCGGGCAACCAGGCGCAGATGAGCGTGTTCACGGCACCCGACCCGGATCACGTGCTGGTCCGCCAGGCCGTCGCGTACGTCACCGCACACCTGGCGACGACGCTCGGCACGGCGGTGCTGGCCGGGCACTGCGGGGTGAGCACCCGGCAGTTGCACCGGCTGTTCGTCGAGCATCTCGGCATGCCGCCTGGCCAGTTCGTGCGCCGCACCCGGCTGGACACCTCCGCGCGGCTGCTGGCCACGACCGGCCATCCGGTCGGCATGGTCGCGCGGTGGTGCGGGTTCGCGTCGCTGGAGACGTTCCGTCAGGCGTTCGTCGCGCAGTACGGGGTGCCGCCGTCGCAGTACCGGTCGGTGACCGCGGCGCTCGCCGACGCCTGACACCGGGTTTCCTTGCCGGGAGTGCCAGGATTTCTGACGTGGTGTCAGGTCCGCCTCGTCACCTGAGCGCGGTGCGGCCACAGTGGGCGCCATGGAAACCGTTCGAACTCTGGCGCGTCGCTGGCCGGCCGCGGCCGGGCTGGCCACAGCGGTCGCCGCGCTGCTCACCGTCGCCGACCGGGACACCGCGGTCACGTGCGTGTGGGTCGCCGCGCTCTGCTACCTCGCGGCGGCCGCGCTGCACCGGCCGTGGATGGCGTGGGTGGCCGTGCCCGCGGGCAGCGTCGTCGTCGTCGCCGGAGAGATCGCCGGCGTCGGCCGATGGGTCCTGCTGGGCATCGCCGCGGCGGCCCTCGTCGTCGTTGCCGTGATCATCGGTGCCCCGCGCCGCCCGGTGGTCGCGCAGAGCGTCGCCGGCGTCGTGTACGGCGGTCTCGCGCTCGCGGCGCTGGCACTCGACCCGGACGCCGGCCTCGTCGTGGCCGGGCTCGTCCTGGCCGCACACGCGGTGTGGGACGCCGTGCACCACCGCCGCAAGTCGGTCGTGTCCCCCTCGCTGGCGGAAGCGTGCATGGCGCTGGACCTGCCGCTCGGGCTCGGGCTGGTCGTGCTCGGCCTGGCCGCGTGACACGCCGGAGGAGGTAGCCCAGGTGGGTGAGGACGTGGATTCGAGACGCTCGTGGGTAATGCCTGTGCGGGGTACGGGACCTCTGACCGATCCTGACCGCAGGTCGTTACGGGTCTGACAGGTGATGCCGCTGCGCCACCCGCCGGGCGCCATCCGGCTCGATCAACCGGCGGCGGGAGGCACGATGGCGTTCACCGACCTGATGGAACACGCGGCGCAGGGATTCGACGCGCTCGGCGCGGGCGTGCTGGTGGTGGGGCTGCTGTGGTCCGTGGGCCTCGCCGTCCGGACCTGGCGGCAGGCCGGTGGGCGCCGGGCGTACCAGGCACTGCGGGAGAGCTTCGGCGGAGTCCTGCTGCTCAGTCTCGAGGTCCTGGTCGCCGCGGACCTGATCCGCACGGTCGCCGTCGCACCCACCACGCAGAACGTCGCGGTCCTCGGCCTCATCGTGCTCATCCGGACCTTCCTCAGCTTCTCACTCCAGGTCGAGATCGACGGCACCCTGCCCTGGCGCCGGGCGCTCACCAGCGGAGCGGTCACCGTCGCCCGAGCGGCCCGCACCGCCCGGGACGCCGGACGTTCACCGGCGGGCCAGCCGGCGGCAGGTCACCCAGCGGACGCCGGACCGACCGGCGACCGGCCCGAAGCATCCTGACGAATCCCGGCACCCGTGCCGCGGTGACCCGGTCGCCCGACGCGCCACGGTCAGGTCCGGTGGAAGACCTCCTCGCGACGCACCGGCGACGGCCTGGCCGGGCAGCGCCGTGCCGTCGAACTCCCCGCTGATCCGGCGCCCGTCCCCCGCCTGACGCGCGCCCCGATCGCCGCGTCATCGCGTCCACCGCTCGCCGCGCGGGCCGCTGCCGGATCGCGCCGGAAGCGCCCCCACGGCGGCGTCGGCCGTGGGCCACCGGGACGCGCGCTACCTCACCTCGCGAAGCCACCCCGCATCGTGCCATCGGGCGGCGTGATCGGCCGCCGAAGGGGTACCGCTCGGCTACGCCCGCAGCGAGTCCGGTGGGTGATGTACCGGCGTGCGACCCGCACGGTCGGCGCGGCGTGCGGGTGGGCGACACGAAAGGAACGCGTTTGGCTACCGGGTTCGAGCTGGACCGCTCCCGCGAGGCGGGCGGTCCGGCATCGCGGCGTGCGCCGCAAGGGATCGATGCCGGCAAACGTAGCGTGATGGGCGTCATGGTCGACGTCATCGACTACGACGCGGCGGTCGAGAAGGTGGTCGCGGCAGCCGTCGACAGGCGCCCGTTCATTCTCACCGCATTGGCCGTGCACGGCGTGATGACCGGGGTTTCGGACCGTGTGTTCGGCGCCCGGCTGAATGCCTTCGACGTAGTCGCGGCGGACGGCCAGCCGGTGCGGTGGGCGCTCAACCTGCTGCACGCGGCGGGCCTGCGGGAATGGGTCAGCGGGCCGGAACTGACGCTGCGGGTGCTGCGGCGGGCCGCCGCCGAGGCGTTGCCGGTCTATCTGTACGGCTCGACGCCGCGGACTGTCGAGCAGTTGACGGCGTCGCTGACCGGGATGCTGCCGCGGTTGCGGATCGCCGGCGCCGAAGCGTCGAAGTTCCGTTCCGCCCGGCCCGGCGAGCCCGCGCGGATCGCCGATCGGATCAGCCGCTCTGGGGCGCGCCTGGTCCTGGTCGGCCTCGGCTGCCCGCGGCAGGAGACCTTCGTCCATGCGATGCGGCCGCTGCTGGCCATGCCGCTGCTGGCCGTCGGGGCCGCGTTCGACTATCACGCCGGCAGGCTCGCTCCCGCGCCGCGCCCGATGCAGCGGCACGGCCTGGCCTGGCTGTGGCGGTTGATGTTCGAGCCACGCCGGCTCTGGCGCCGCTACCTGCTCCTCGGACCCGACTACCTGCTCCGGTTGTCCGCGCAGAAGATGCGGCTGTGGACGCCGGCCGCGCCGGAACCGGCGTACCGGCTGCCCGACCCGCCGCCGGTCTGATCGCGCCCGCCGCCGCTGTCACCGATCAATCGAAAGAGAGAATTCGATGTGCGGGATCACCGGCATCGTGACCGCCGAAGCGGGCACGGTCGACCCGGACCGGTTGCGTGTCATGTGCCGCGCCCTGACGCACCGCGGCCCCGACGACGAGGGCTTCTATCTCGGCGACACGGTCGGCCTGGCCGTGCGGCGCCTGGCCGTCATCGACGTGGAGCACGGGCAGCAGCCGGTGCGGTCCGAAGACGGGACCGTGCACGCGGTGCTCAACGGGGAGATCTACAACTATCAGCGCCTGCGCCGCGAGCTCGCCGCTCGCGGTCACCGGTTCGCTTCCGGCAGCGACGCCGAGGTCATTCCGCACCTGTACGAGGAGTACGGCTCGGGCTTCGTGCGGCACCTGGAGGGCATGTTCGCCATCGCGTTGTACGACGAGGCCAGGCGCCGTCTGGTGGTGTGCCGCGACCGCGTCGGGGTGAAGCCGCTCTACTACGCGGAGCGCGACGGCGGTCTGGTCTTCGGCTCGGAGATGAAGGCGGTGCTGTGCGCCGTCTCCGACCGCTCGCCGGACCTGCAGGCGTTCAGCGCATACCTGTCGCTGATGTACGTGCCGGCGCCCCGGACCATGTACCGCACCATTCGCAAGCTGGAGCCGGGCACAGCGCTGGTGTGGCAGGACGACGCGTACACCATCGAGCGCTACTGGGCCCTCGCCGACGTGGCGCCGCGCCGCGACCTGACGGCGGCCTCGACCCGTCAGATGCTGCGCGACCTGGTTGTCGACAGCGTCCGTCAGCAGATGGTCGCCGACGTCCCGCTCGGCTTCTTCCTCAGCGGTGGCATGGACTCCAGCAGTGTCGTCGCCGCGGCCCGCCTGGCGGAGCCGGACGCCGTCCTGAAGACCTTCTCGGTGGGCTTCGCGGACCGGTCCTACGACGAACGCAGCGCGGCCGCCCTGGTCGCGCGGCGGTTCGGCACCAAGCACACCGCGCTGCTGGTCGAGCCACGCGCACAGGATGTGGCCGACGGCATGCTGCCCTGCTTCGACGAGCCGTTCGCCGACCCGTCCATGGTGCCCACCTACTATCTGTGCCAACTCGCCCGGCGGCAGGTGACGGTGGCGTTGAGCGGTGACGGCGGGGACGAGCTCTTCGCCGGCTACCTGACGTACCAGGCGGACAAGCTCGCCCGCTACTACCGGCACCTGCCCCGGGCGCTGACGGTGCGGATCGCTCCCTCGCTGCTGCGGTTCCTCCCCCGCTCGAGTGCCCGGGCGAGCTTCGACTTCAAGACGCGACGGTTCATCGAGAACGCGGTCGAGCACCCGGGTCGCAGTCATTACCTGTGGCGGGTGGTCTTCCGTGAGGCGCACAAGGCACGGGTCCTGCAGCCCGACGTGTTCGCCGGGATGACCGACACCTACGACACGCACGAGCCGCACGACCGGGCCGGCGCCGGATTCGACCGGCTGACCCGGTTCCAGTACACCGATGCCCAGGTGTACCTCCCCGACGACGTGCTGACCAAGGTCGACCGGCTGAGCATGGCGCATTCGCTGGAGGTGCGGGTCCCGTTGCTCGCCACCTCGATGATCGAGTTCGCCTTCTCCCTGCCGGGCCGGCTGAAGTCCCCCGGTCTGCGGCCGAAGCTCCTGCTGCGCCGGACGATGGCCGATCTGCTGCCGCCGGAGATCATCGCGATGCGCAAGAAGGGCTTCAACGCCCCGCTCCCCAGATGGCTGCGCGGTGTGTTCCGACCGTTGCTCCGCGAGTACCTGAGCCGGGATGTCCTGGAGCGGCAGGGCTACCTGCAGTTCGACGAGGTGAACGCGATCGTCGACCGGCACCTGAGCGGCACGGCCGAGCATGCCCGGGAGATCTGGATCCTGTTGCTCTTCACCATGTGGGCCGAGCAGGAGAAGGCGTACCTCTAGCGCCTGCCGTCACGAGTAGTACTGCTGAGGGTAAGAGACCGTGAACTATTGGGTGTTGCTCCTGTCGATCGTCCTGGCGTTGCTGCCGGCCGTCGTCCTCACGTCACTGATCTCCCGGACAACGCGGGCCTGGATCTGCCGGATCGCCTTCCTCGTCTCGGTGGGGCTGATCCTCTCGCCGTGGCTCTGGGTGCGCCTGGGCTACGACGTCCCGGCGCGAGCCGCTCTGCTGATCGTGACCGGGGCGTTCGCGGGCGGGATCGTGCTCAGCGCCGCCACGGCCGGGATCGTGGAGGACAACGCGCCGCCCTCGTTGGGGGTCCAGCGCATGGTCCTCGCCTACCACGCCCCGAGCACGGTCCCTCGCCGCCGGGTGCCCCGGGGGAAGCGGCTGCTCGACATCGTCGGCGCGTCCGTCGGGCTCGCCCTCACGCTGCCGCTGTGGCCGATCATCGGGCTGCTCATCTGGTTCGAGGAGCCGGGCCCGGTCTTCTTCACCAAGAACTCCGTCGGCCTGGGTGGTGCCACGTTCCGGCAGTTCAAGTTCCGCAGCATGCGGTACGGCGCGGAGAGGCTCACCGGCCCCGTGGCGTCACCCGCGGGAGATCCGCGCACGCTACGGGTCGGCCAGCGGTTGCGCCGCTGGCACCTGGACGAGCTCCCGGAGCTGATCAACGTCCTGGGCGGCACGATGAGCCTGGTCGGCCCGCGCCCGCTGCGGACGATACTGGTGCTCTCCCACCTGAGGACCGTGCCCGGCTACGCCGAACGGCACACGGTCCGGCCGGGGATCGCGTGTCTCGCCCAGATCGAGAAGTTCCACATGCCACCGCAGGAACGGCTGGAGAAGGACCTCGCCTACATCCAGCACCAGAGCGTGATGTTCGACCTGCGGCTGCTCGGCCGCGCGGTGCTGACCACGATTCGCGGCGAGCGCCGGTACCACAGCGACCCGCCGCTCGTGCCCTCCAACCGCACCACCGCTGATCCGGTCAACGGGTCCGGCGGGCCGGCCGAGCCGATCGAGCACGCGGGTCAGCTCCCCGGCGCGTGAGGCGCACCCGCGCTCAACCGGTCAGGCCGGTCAGGCCGGTCAGGCCGGTCGGTGCCGGTCCGGTCCGGTCCGTCTCCGGACCGGATCCCCGCGGTGGCGGTGGCCACCAGCCGGCCGAGTTCGGTGAGACGCAGGAGCCGCGCGGCGACGACGTACGCGATCCCGCCGGGCAGGCCGGCCGCGGCGACGACGACGAGCGGCCCGGTCAGCGGAGCCAGGAGGTGCGCGACCGCGGTGGCGACGCCGGCGGCGGCCGCGGCCGCGAGCAGCACCCGGGCGTGCGTGCTCGCCAGCCTGCGACCGTCGATGCGGCCCAGCCGGTGGCGCAGGACCAGACCCGCGGTGATGAGGCCGGTGGTGTACGCCGCCCCGTAGGCGATCGGGATGCCCACGACGATGTCCGCGCGGGGCAGGAACGCACCGGCGGCCAGGCAGCCGGCCACGCCGACGGCGCTGACCCCACTGGCGATCAGCGCCGGCGTCCTGGTGTCCTGCATGGCGTAGAACCCGCGCAGCAGGATCGCGTACCCGCTGAACGGCACCAGGGCCAGCCCGAACGCCGCCATGACCGTCCCGAGCAGGCCCACGGTCGACGCGTCGCTGCGCCCGTGGGCGAACAGGAGCGCGGCGAGCTGCGGTCCGAGCGCCACCATGACCGCCGCGACCGGGGCGAGGGCGACGACGGCCAACCGGATGCCCAGCGACAGGTCGTCGGTGATCCGGCGGTGATCCAGGCGAGCCGCACTGCGGCTCAACCGGGGCAGCATCACGGTCATCACCGACAGGGTGATCACCGCGAACGGCATCTGGAACAACGCGTACGCGTTCTGGTACGCGCTGATCCCACCCGGCCCGCCGATCGACGCCGATCTCGTGGCGACCGTGAACAGCACCTGGGCCGCGGCGACGGAGAACAGCATCCAGCCGCCGAGCCGGCCGATCCGGCGCATCCCGATGCCCCGGGGATCGAGCCGCGGCCGGAACGGAAAACCGCTACGGGCCAGCGCCCACATCACCATGGCCATCTGGGCGAAGACTCCAGCGCTGGTGCCCAGGCTCAGCAGCAGCAGATGGGGCGTGGTCAGCGCCTGCATGCTGGTCGCGCCGCCGACCACGAAGTACAACAACCCGACCGCGGTGACGACCAGGCTGTTGGCCAGCGGCGCCCACATCGGTGCGGCGAACCGGCCCCGGATGTTCAGCACGGCGCCCGCCGCGGCGCTCATGCCGTAGAACAGGATCTGCGGCAGGAAGAACCGGGTGAACACGACCGTCAGATGCCGTTGGTCCGCGGTGAAGCCGGGCGTGAACAGGTCCACCAGAACAGGGGCCAGCACCGTGGCGACCAGGGTGACCGCCCCCAGGCCGAAGCCGAT
Source organism: Dactylosporangium sp. NPDC005555 (assembly GCF_040605635.1). Taxonomy (NCBI): domain Bacteria; kingdom Bacillati; phylum Actinomycetota; class Actinomycetes; order Micromonosporales; family Micromonosporaceae; genus Dactylosporangium; species Dactylosporangium sp. NPDC005555. The sequence continues at coordinate 163,000 of NZ_JBEXDG010000009.1, read as the reverse complement.
CATCGACAACAGTCGCTGGGCGTAGACCACGCCACCGTCGGGCTCCGTCAGCGCCGCCCGGGTCAGCATCGGCACGATGACGCTCGCCATCGCACCCCCGACCACCAGGTCGTACACCACGTTCGGCAGCGCGTTCGCCAGGTTGTAGCTGTCCAGTAGCCGGCTACCCAGTCCGAGCACGGCCGCCAGCACCAGGATCCTGACGAATCCGGCCGCCCGCGATGCCAGCGTCGCCACGGCCGCTCCCCGGCCCGCGCGTCCCAGGGACGATCCGGCTGTCCCGCCGACCTTCACCACGCCGGCCGGTCAGCCACCGGCGACCAGTTGGGGATGGGCGGCGAGGAAGCTCTTGACCTGGTCGGTGCGTACGGCGGCGAGCAGGTTGACGGTGGTCCGGTCGAGGGCTTCGGCGGTGCCGTTGCCGGGCGACTGGTTGAACGTGCCCTCGTTCGACTTGATGGTGACCACGTCGTCGCCGCTCACGCCGCGCATCGCGTACGCCCAGTCGGCCAGGTCGATGCCGCCGCTGTCGATGGTGATCGCCTTGCCGGCGACCTCGAGGACCTTGTTGAACCGCATCGGGTTGGTGAGCACGTCCTTGCTGAGCATCCCCTTGAAGACGGCCTTGATGAACTGCTGCTGGTGGCGTTGCCGGTCGTAGTCGCCGTTGGGCAGGGTCTCGCGTTGCCGGACGTAGTCGAGGGCCTGCCACGGTGCGAGGTGCTGGTAGCCGACGTGGTAGGCCACCGGGGTCACGCCCGGAACCGGGTCCAGGCCCTGGCCGCCGTCGTCTCTGGTGTACTGCCGGAAGGGGACCTCGGTCCCGCCCTTGCTGTTGTGACCGATGCTCACGGACGTGGTCTCCTGATCCACGTACATGTCGACCCCGCCGAGCACGTTGACGACCTGTTGGAAGCCGGTGAAGTCGACGATCGCCGCGCCGTCGAACGTCACCCCGCACAGCTTCTTGATCGTCATGGCGAGCAACTCGACGGCATGGCTGCGGGCGGCCGGCCCGGTGAGGCCGTTGCCACCGTACGCGTACGCGGCGTTGACCTTGTCGTCGCCGCCCGGGTACTGCCTGGCCCCGTTGTCGTACGGCGGGATCTCGACCCAGGTGTCCCGAGGGATCGAGACCATGTACGCGGCGTCATACGTCGCCGGGATGTGCAGGATGATGATCGAGTCGGAGCGTACGGGTTCGTGAGGGTCCTGGCCGGGGCGGGCGTCGACACCGATGAGCAGGATGTTCTTCGCCCCGGTGACTGACGCGTGGCCGGGCTGCTGGGCCTGGTTGCCGGTGTCGCCGAGCAGGTTCTGCTCGACGACGCCGCGCATCGCGTACGAGAGCAGGGCCTCCTTCGCCAGGAGCACCGCGCCGGGCAGCACGGCCAGGATCGTGCCGAGCACGATGCTCCACCGCGCCCACGACGGATCCTTGGGCCGTGCGCGCTGATCCCGGTCGGTCGTCACGGTTGCCCGGCCGCACGCACGGGCGGGCCGGTCGGTCGTCACCGTTGCCCGGCCGCACGCGCGGCCGGGCCGGTCGTTCACCGAGTCACCGGGTCGGTGCGGTTCATCCGGAGGGGTCACCGGGCCGGCTCCTGTTCACGAGGTACGTCGGACAGGAGAAACCTACGGATCAGGTGGACCGGCGGCCGCGGCGTCTCGCGACATCAACCCCGATTTCCACCCCCTACGAAACCGGTGCCCGGGTCCGCGCCGCCGGTGTATCTCGGCTGTGCCCGGGTACGAACGGGCCGCTCGCAACACGTATCCGTCAACGAACGTCACTCACGGGGATCCCATGCCGGTACTTCCTGCCCTCCATGCGGCGCAGTAGCGTCGCGGGGCCCGCGCCGCGGTGGTGGCTCTACCTGCCGGCGTTCTTCCTGATCGCTGCGGGGTGGGCGGTCGCGCTGCCGGTCAACGGCACGTACGACGAGAAGGACCACATCGCCCGTGCGTACGCCGTGACCACCGGACAGCTCACCACCCACCGCACGGTCGTCGACCGGCGCGACGACCGCAAGCCCGCGTTCCTGGTACCGGCGAGCCTGATGCCCAGTAACAGCAACGTCGACTGCGCGTGGGCGCCCCGCCCGGCGCGCTCGGCCGACTGCCAGCGCTGGACCACCGACCGGGCCCGCGTCCTCACCCCGAGCGGGGCGGCCAGGTACAGCCCGGTCTACTACCTGCTCGTCGGTGCGCCGCTGGTGCTCGCGCCCGACCGGACCGGCATCCTGCTCGCGCGGCTCATCTCGGCGCTGGCCGCGGCCGCGCTCCTGGCCGGCGCGGCCGGCGCCGCGCTGCGGCTCGGCAGCCGGCTGCTCGCGCTCGGTGTCGTGCTCACCGCGACGCCGATGGCGGCGAACCTGGCCGGCTCGGTCAACCCGAACGGCCTCGAGATCGCCGCGGGCGTCGCCGTCTGCTGCGCGCTGCTCGCCCTGCTGCGCGCGCCCGACGCACGGCTCGGCGACCGCGCCGTGCGCCGCCTGCTGGTGCTGGTCGGGGTCGGCTCGCTGGTGCTGCTCACCGTCCGCCAACTCGGGCCCGCGCTGCTGATGCTCGTCGTGGCGGCGTGCGCGGCGCTGGCCCTCCCCGGCCGCATCGCCCAGCTGTGGCGGCGCCGCGAGACGCGCTGGATCGTTGCCGGCTCGTGGTCGCTCGGCCTGGCCGGTTCGCTCGGCTGGATGGCGTACTCCGGCGTGGCCGGCGTCGCTCCGGTCGTCCGCGACGCCCAGCACCTCGCCCCGTCGGAGCTCGCGCAGGTCCTGGTCACCCGGCGCATCCCGTTCTATCTCAAGCAGGTCGTCGGCCAGTTCGACTACGGCGAGACCAAGCCGCCGCTGGTGGTCATCGCGGCGTGGTGCCTGCTGCTGGGCGCCGTGGTGGTGCCGAGCCTGATTTACGGCGGCCGCCGGCTCACCCTCGTCGCCGCCTCACTCGGCACTGCCTGCCTCGGCCTGCTCCTGGCCCTGGAACTGCACTATCTGCCGATCATCGGCTGGTTCGCGCAAGGCCGGTACGCGATGCCGGCAGCCGCCGGCGTGGTGCTGTGCGCCGCCTGCGCGCCGCAGTTCGAGCGCCGCCTTGCCTCGCGGCACCGGCTAAGCTCCTACTGCACCGTCCTGACCGGCGTGGCCGCAGTCCTGCACGTGTACCTGCTGGCGTTCGTGATGACGCGTTTCCAGTCCGGCCCGGGCGCGCCCCTCGACCCGTTCACGGGCGTCTGGCGGCCACCGTCCGGAGCGCTGCCGCCGTTGCTGGCGGTGCTGGCCGGCGGCACGATCCTCGCGGTGCTGGCCGCGGTGCTGGCCGGCGACAGTACGCGTGGTCCCGTCCACGCACCGCCGGAACAGCACGCGTTGCCGTCCATGCCGAACGTCCGGTGACGCGCTGCCTCCGTCAGGCGCGGCGGCACGCCGGGACCGCGGAGCCGACCGGCACATCGACAGCGTCCAAGGGTCCCGATCCGCGTGGTCGTCCCGGCGGATTCTCGGGCGGCTGATTTCGTCCGCGACCATGGGACTCTGGCGTGAACATCTCGATTGATCTTGTAGTGAGCAGCGCGGGCGCGGCGTTTGAAGGTGCTTGAGATGCTCCTGCGCCGCGACCACCCCCGATGAACACGACGGCGCCCGCCCATCTCATCAGGATCAAAGGGTAATGATCCGATAATTCTGGCCGGCATCGGCCGCGTCCGGACGAGCGACGAGCGCTCTCCGGCTCGCCCTACCTACGGATGTATGGCCGCTCGTCCTCGTGCTGGGACGGCGCTGCGGTGACGACGCGGCTCAGCGGCCGTAGTGGGTGAACCCCGCCCAGGCGAGTGGACTGAACGCGGCGTCAGGCGGACACAGCTCCCGCAGTTCCGGCGGCAGGTCGGCGCGGACCGGTGAGCGCATCCATAGCTGGGCACGGCGCAGCGCGTCGGCTGGGCGGTCGCCGTCGATCCGAAGGTAGCGGTGGATCATGTACATCAGGAACGATGTTTCGGTGTCCGGCACCGCCCACAGCGAGCCGAAGACCGTGCGGGCCCCCGCCGCCAGGAACGACGTCGCAAGGCTGAGCACCTCGTCGTGGTCGGATCTGGTGGCGCCGGTGGTGCAGGCAGCCAGGAAGACCTGTTCGAGGTCCAGTGCCGCCGAACGGGAATGCTCCAGCAAGGTGCCGGCCGAGAGCCGACTGCCGTGGCCCAGGAGCAGGCGCGCCTCGGTCGGGCGCTCGGCATCCACGGTGGCGTGGCAGGCGAAGTGCAGCACCGACGGTCCCGGAGGCGTCGCGTCGATCCAGGCCAGCACGTCGCCGGGGGTGGCGTCGCGGCCGAGGTACTGTCCGTCGGGGTAGAACCGGTCGTGCAACGCCTTGGCCTCGACGCTGGCCGATGCAAGGTCGCCGCCGGGGTCGCCGACCACGAGCGAGGAGCGAACCGTGGCGGAGGTCCAGGCACGGCCCTCGCAGAACATCCGGGCCGATGGGCTGTAGCTGATCACTGCCGCATCGAGCGCGTAACGCCGGCGGCCGTCCTCGGTGGTGCATGCCGCGTGCCACGGCACCGCGGCGAGCGGACCGAACGGAACCAGCACGAGCCTCGCCGGGCGGCTTGCCGTGCGCCGCGTGACGCCGAGCACGTCGTCCATCGCGGCCGTCCACGCCCAGGCGCAGAGACGGTCGAGATCGGGGGCCGACCGCTGGCCGCCGACCGCTTCCAGGTCGCGGACCCCGGGATGCGGGTTCCCCCCTGCCCATACCTCCGCATCGACCAACGCGGGAAGGGTGCGGATCATCGGGTCACCGTCGCTCTGGATGATGACCGCCCGACCGGGTGTCTCGCCGACACCGGCGATGAGCTGGACGAGCGCGTCGGTGCCGGTCGCCGCCAGAGCCGCCCTGATCTCGGCAACCGTGACCGGGCGGAGACCGACAACCTCGCCTTCGCCGCCGAGCGCGTCGAGCACGGCGTACCGCAGCTCGTCAGGGACGACGAAGGCGGGCTCGCCACCCGCTGCCAGCGGGACACCGGTCAGCCGGTCGCGGCCGACGCCACGGGTCGCGAGCCAGTCGGCGGCCAGTTCGGGGTGGCCGCGTTCCACGAGCCGGTCGGCCACCTCGCGGGAGCTGCTTGCCGCCCGCAGGGCAAGGGCCCGGCCGGCGTCGAGGATGCCGACGAGGTCGTCGTGGGCGTTGTCCTCGATGCACCACTCGGCGACCGTGAGGGCGTGCTCGGCGGCGCTCCGCGCGGCGGCCAGTGCCCGGTCGGTGCCCGACTGCAGGAAGACCTGCCACGCGTCGGCGCGCAGCATCGACCAGCCCAGCTCGCGTGAGCGTGCCCGGTCCGGCTCGTCGGTGAGCCGGACCGCTGCCGCGCAGTTCTCGGCGAGGAAGACCCACAAGGTGTATCGATGATCGCCGGCCAGGCTGAGCGCCTCCGTGAGGTACCGCACCGCCGCAGCCGCATGCTCCGCACGACGGATGCCCAGGCGCGCCAGATGCCGCCGGCTCGACCCAGCGGTGAGCCGGGTGCCGATGCCCAGCCGAAGCTCTCCTTCGGGAAGGAGGTCGAGAAGCTCCGCCGTATACCGCGCCACCTCCGACAGCAGGCGAGCGTCGTCGCGCGCGGTGCCTTGCACGTTCAGGGCCGCCGCCGCCATCATGGCATTGACGAGCCGGAGCAACCCGACATGCCCGGGCGGGATGTCGTCCAGGCTCGGCAGGACGACCGATGGGCTGGTCAGCGGCTTGGCGAGCCCGGCAAAGCTCCGCATGAAGTCGACGGTGCTCCTATCAAGGGACGCGTCGTTGACCTGATCCAGTGCCGGCGCCGCAGCGGCCACCACCTCCGCCGCGCCGGCGGCGTCGCCGCTGATGATGCGGTCGTCGAACTGGGCGAAGAGACTGAACAGTGCGTCGTCCTGGACGAACCTGCGCCACTCAGCGCTGCCGATGCCGGTGGCCAGCCGGTCTCCGGTGACGCGGCCGCGGAGGTTCATGGCGGCCGCCAGCCAGAGGTTCACGACCCCGCGACTCGCCTCGGAAAGGTGCTCCGAGCTCGCCAAGCGGGCGATCCGCTCGACGGCGCCGGCACCGACTCCGCCGCTGGACAACCCCTCGACCACGTCGCACATGCCCAGACCGAGCTCGACCAGCGCCGACAGCTGCGGGTCGTCCCGGACTGTTGCGCCGAGCGTGAGCAGCTCAAGGATCAGCGCCAGATCGTAGGTACCCTGGTCGTGCCCGACGAGCATGAGCTGGGACCAGCCGAGCACCGCCGCGAACCGGGCTCGCAGGTCAGGATCGGCATGTGGGCTGCGGACAAACGCGTCGGCGGCGGCCATGATGAGGCTCCGGTAGGGCGACTGGCCGCGATCCGCGGTCGAGGGCGTGGACAGCAGGCCGGCGCCGCCACGGGCGTCCTCGAGTGTCAGTCGCTCGAAGTACACGCTCAACAACTCGTCGCCCGGATCCGGGTCGAGCGCGATGGCTCGGTCCTGGTGAGCCACCGCAGCATCCAGTGCGGTCACGTCCTGACCCAGGTCCCAGACCAGGCGGTGGGTCCGCCCGGCCTCGTAGGACACGACCCAGCTGTCCGGATCGGCGTCGTCCAGAAGCGCCGCGGACCGGCGCGCGTCCCGGATGTCGCCGTTGCGCACGGCCCTTTCCCGCAGCAGCTCGGCAAGGTCCAGGCCGACCCCGCCATCGAACGGCAACGCCTGCACCGCGGTCAGCGCGTCGATGGCCGCGTCGAGATCGTCCGGTCGTTCGGCCGTGCGCCACCGGGTGCGCACTGCGTCCGCCAGGCACAGGGCCGCGTGCGCCGACCGGGCGGACCGGTCCACCGCCGCCCGGGCGGCACTCACCGCGCAGTCCAGGTCGGCCAGGTCGTCCAAGGCGCCATCGAGCTCGAACCGAACCAGCGCCGCACCGCTCAGCAGGGACTCGACGAGGGCCAACCGGTCGTCGCTCACCCAGGCGTCGTACGGTTGGGCGAGCAGTGCGGCCCGCGCCGCGACCACCTCCCCGATACCGCGGTCGAGGTCGGACCGGTCGGGGTCCGACGTCGAACGGTCGTAACGCTCCAGGCGGGCGGCGCCGCGCATCAGGCGCACGTATTCGGTGACGATCGGGTGAGAGCCGCTGACGACGACGGCGTCCATATGCGCGACCACGCCGTCGATGTCCGCGGCGTCGGTGCACTCGTGGTCGTAGTACAGCGTCCACGACCGGTCCCACACCATGTCGAGCAGGTGAACCGCCAACTCGTCGTGCTCCGGGTCGGCCGGGTCGGTTCCGTCGGTCAGCCGCCGGGCCCACTCGATCGAGCTGGTGAAGTCATCCGGTGCCCCGTCCCGCTGGGCCCGCTCGCGGTAGGCGTGGCTGAGCCAGTACCAACACAGTGGGAGGTCGGGATGGTGTTCGCCGCACCGGGTCGCCTCCAGCAGGAGGTCGATCGCGTGGTCGAGGTCCGCTTCGCGAGGATCGGCGGCGAAGCGGTCGAGTGCCGTCTCCGCGACAGCCATGAGCCGGTCGAACCCATCGGTACCACCTTCAGTCGTCCACACGTGGATAGCTGACGGACGGTCCGCAGGCGCTGTCGAGGAGCGTGGCGTCGACCCGCCGGCCGGCTCAGGAGACCGTCACCCGGCCGGTGCCGATGTCGCCGCCGCAGGACTCAAAATCTGCTACCTCATCGACGCCATCAGCTACGGTGCCGCCCTCTACGGCGTCTTCCGGCTCCCATCCATGCACCCCGACGGCAAAGCCAGCCGGCGCAGCCTCGCCGCCGCCATCGAAGGCCTCACCTTCATCGCCCGCAACACCGCGCTGCGCGGCGCCATGCTCGCCGACCTCAGCGCCACCGTCCTCGCCATGCCCATCGCCTTGTTCCCCGCCATCAACGCCGACCGCTTCAACGGCTCACCCCGCACCCTCGGCCTGCTCAGCACCGCCATCGCCGTCGGCGGACTCCTCGGCTCCATCCTGTCCGGGCCCGTCAAAACCATCACCCGCCCCGGCCGCGCCATGCTCATCACCGGCGCCGTCTGGGGCGCAGCCATCGCCGGATTCGGCGCCGTCCACGGACTTCCCGCCACACTCGCACTCCTCGCCGTCGCCGGCGCCGCCGACGTGCTCTGCGTGGTCTTCCGCACCACCATCGTCCAACTCGCCACCCCTGACACCATGCGCGGCCGCACCAACTCAACCGAATATGTTGTCGGCGCCGCATTCCCACAGATCGGCAACTTCCGCGCCGGCCTGCTCGCCACCGCCACCACACCCCAGATCAGCGCCGTCGCAGGCGGGCTCGCCGCCATCGTCGGAGCCGGCCTCATCGCAGCGAGACTTCCCGCCTTCACGGCCTACCGACACGCCGACAACCCCGAACCCGCCACCGACCCCCCATGACCAACCACAGGTCAAAGCCGGATCGGGAGCGGCCACGCACTCATGGTCGGCCAGCCGGCCGGGCAGGCACTGCCCAGAACGGCGCCATCAACGGCGCCTCGCCGGAAGACCACAATTCGTTCAGCCCATTCGACGTCGGCACCGAGCTGCGCGCGGCCAAGGCGCGCCTGGCCGAGCTGACCAGATCTGTCGTCACGGCACATCGCGCTCCAGCGTGGTGGCGAGTTCGTGCCGTTCCCGGTCAACCGCAGACCGCACCCGTTCACTGTCCATCGCCACGCTGACGGCGTAGGCAAAGACCACCAGGCTGAAGACGACCACCACGAGCAGGTCGATCCAGCCGGGCAACCACAGACGTGCGCCGCGCCCGTACCGGCCGAGGAACCCGATGAGGGTGAGCCCGATGAGCCAGGGCCAGATCCACGACGACGCACGCCAGTCGACGGCGGGCCTTTCCCGTTCGGCGGTGCACGCCACGGTGATCACGAAGAGTGCCAGCCCCGCGCCGATCGCCAGCAGGAGCTTCCAGGTCGCCTCGAACCCGCCCCAGTAGATCACCAGGTTCGCCGCGACGAAGGCCGCGGGTGCGGCGATCCCGGCGGCTGGCACCCGGTAGGGGCGGTGGCGCTGGGGATCATGCCGGCGCAGCGCGGTCAGCGACACCGGCGCGAACGCGTACATGATCGCGGTCGCCGACGTGACGAGCCCGACGAGCGACTGCCAGCTGGGGTACGGCAGGAAGGCCAGCTCTCCTACGACGAACGCCAGCGCGATCGAGTACACGGGCACGCCGCGGCGGCTGACGTAGCTCAGCGCCGGCGGCAGGGTGCCCTGCCGGGCCAGCGCGTAGGAGAGCCGTGCCGAGGCGCCGACGTAGACCAGTCCCGTCCCCGCGGGTGAGACGAACGCGTCGACGTACAGCAGCAGGGCCAGCCAGCCGGCGCCCGCTGCGGCGGCGATGGTCGCGTACGGGCCGAAGTCCCCGGCGCCCACCGGATGCGCCCAGCCGTCGGCGAGGTTGCGCGGATCCAGGCCGCCGATGAAGACGATCTGCAGCAGGATGTACAGCACCGTTCCGATCAGCATGGCCAGGATGACGGCGCGGGACAGGTCGCGTTGCGGGTCGCGTGCCTCCCCGCCCAGCTGGATCGCCTGTTCGAAGCCCTGCAGGGAGAAGACGACACCGGCGGGCAGCGCGGCGAAGATGCCGTGGGCACCGTACGGGCTGAATCCGCCGCCTGCGGTGAAGTTGGACGGATGGAAGGTCAGCGCGGCCACGACGATGACGGTGAGCACGGGGATCGCGAGCTTCCAGAGCACGACTGTGGTGTTGCTCCTGGCGAGCCGACGCACCCCCAGCATGTTGATCACGGTGAACAGCAACATGAGCAGGGTGGCGAAGCCCAGCCCGGCCGGTGACAGCGTGCCGTCGGCGTGCAGGAGGCCGAGGTGGCTACGCACCCATCCGATGTTGTCGAGGTACTGCAGGCTCGCCTCCACCTCGATCGGCGCGATCGTCACGGCCTGCAGCCAGGCGGTCCAGCCCGCGGTGAGTCCGGCGAGGGCGCCGAACGCGAACCCGGGAAACCGTGCTGTGCCGCCGGCGACCGGGTAGGTGGTGCCGAGCTCCGCGTGGACCAAGGCGAGCAGCGCGAGCATCGCACCGGCCAGCAGCCAGGAGATCAGCGACGCTGGCCCGGCGGCCTGCGCCGCGGACAGCGCGCCGAGCAGCCAACCAGAGCCGATGATCGAGCCCAGCGACACGAAGGTCAGGCCCCACAGCCCCACTTCGCGCCGCAGGAAGCCGGAGCCTGCGGGCACCCGGCCTGCCGTGCCGCCCGCATCCTGCACGGCACACCTCACCAGGTCGGTGGCGGGCCGTGACGCCACGTCAGCAGGCCCGTCTCGGCCAGATACCGCGTACCGCCCACCCGAAACCCTGGCATGGCGGTAACTTCTACGGTGATCGCCCGATCCACCGGCGGGCGGCCACGCCCGCGCGTCCGGCCCACGTCCAGCGCAATGACGGTAGGAGGGCACGGCCGCCGAGCGTGACGAGCGCCGCGACCAGGTGCTGGACGTCGAAGACCGGAACGGTCAAACCGTGGCAGGTCCTGGATGGTGACGGATGACGTCAGCGCCGACGAGACGACGCATTGGCCCGACAGCGGTTGAGCCCGGCGCGCAGGTCCCGGCGGAGCTTGGCATCCAGGCCGGGCAGGGCGAGCGCGGCAGTCAGGTCGTCAGCGGCCTCGCCCCAGCGCTCCAACCGCATCAGCGCGGTGGCGCGGTTGTAGCGAGGCTCGGCCGCGGTAGACAGCACCACCGCGCGGTCGAGGTCGGCCACAGCAGCGGCGGCGTCGCCACGTTCGAAGCGTACGGCGGCTCGGTTCGTCCACGCCTCGGCCAGTCCGGGATCGGCGTCGAGGGCCCGCGTCAGCAGCTCGTCGGCCTCGTCGAGGGCACCGCGTTCGGAGCGGATCAGACCCAGCGTGCACAGCAGTGCGGGTGCGTCGCGCCGCTCGGCCGGAGCTGAGCGTACGCATGCTTCGGCGGCAGCGAGGTCGCCCCGGGCGAGATGGAGGTTGGCCAGCGCTACGCGGGCGTCGAGGTGGGCCGGATCGATGGCCAGGACGCGCCGCAGGTCCTCACGTGCCGTCCCGCTCCGTCCGGTCTCTTCATACAGCGTCGCGCGGTTGTAGTACGCCTCTGGCAGGTGTGGTCCCAGCCGGATCGCCGCCGAGTAGTCGCCTAAGGCTGCGCTCGTGCGCCCGGCGGCACGGTGCAAGGCCGCCCGATCGACGTAGTACTCGCAGTTTTCGGGGTCGAAGGCGATGACGTCGTCGAGGTCGGCCAGCGCCTCGGCGGCCTTGCCGAGCGCCAAGTGGAGCTGGGCCCGGTTGTGTCGGAGGCGGGCTTGGTCCTGCCGACGCTCATCGGCGCCCAGGACGGTGGACAGCTTCACCAGACCGGAGTTCACCAGTTCCAGCGCTTGGTTCGCCCGGCCCTCACGGCTGTCCAACAGCGCGATGCCCTGCTCGTAGAAGATGGTCGACACGACGCGCTGGCGTTCGTCGGTGATGCCGGCAGCCAGGTGAAGCGCCCTCTCCAGCCATCGACTGGCCATGGCCGGGTTCTGCTGCGCCGGGGGAAGATGGCGGGCGTACAGCATGGCCGTGGAGTATGCGGCCGACATCGTGATCTTCGGATCGTCGGTGACGGCTCGGGCTTCGGCGTACAACTGGAGTGCCTCACCGGCGTGGCCGACCGCGGCGAGGGCGGTGGCCAGTCCCGTGGTGAACGACCACCAGAGGGCGAGGTCGGTCTCGGGTGTGACGGCGGCCCGGCCGCGCCGCGCGGTACGCACGGCGTGGTGGTAGAAGCCGCGCGCCAGGCTGTCGCCCAGCATGGCCCGTAGGTGGGTCGGCCGGGATTCGACCTCCGGCTCGGGCGCTCCCCCGTCGTGGAGGTGCAGGGTCATCGGAGTCGACGCGAGCCGCCGCGTCAGCGTCGCGAGGAGTTCCGCGGTCGTCTCGTCGGCCGCGTCGGTGTGGACGAAGTGGACGGTCAGGGGACGGCGTACGGCGCACGCGGCCACGAATTCCGCCGCCCCGAACGAGAGGGCGGCCGTACGCCGAGCGGGGTGGAACCGGATCGGCTGCTCGTCTGCCGCGGCCGTCGTGACCGGATTCAGGGCCGGGACGATGGAGTGCAGCTCGATGGAATGGCGGGCGGCCTGCCGGGGATGATCGCGGGCGAGGTCGGCGAGGAATGCGTCGACCCCTGCGTACGGGCCGAGGTCGCGGTGGCAGTCGTAGGGCGGGCGCCCGGAGACGCCCGCCCGGCCGCGTCTTACCAGCACCATTCCAACCAGAGCCGCCGCGCTCCGGACAACAGGCGAACGGCACTCTTGTGGCGGATCGTCATTTTCCGCACTTGCCACCTCCGGCGTAGATCACAATGAAGTGATCAGCATCATAGAGTCACTCATCGATGCATGGGAAGAGCGCTCCGCGGACTCGGTGGTGCTACGAGCAAGCGGCCACGGCGGCCCGCTCCGCGCCGGACGGCGAGGTTGCCGATGCCGCGTTTCAGGCGCGACAGACCCTTCGGTCAGGTTGAGGCCCGGCGCGTAGGCAGGAAGCCCGATGACGTGGAGCCAGTCCCGGGCGGCGATGAGCGGAACGCCTCCGGTTCGGTCCGCAGCATCTCGTGCTCCACGTCCATGAGGTCGAGCAACGGCCGGGTGATCGCGCCCATCAGCTGGTGCTAGGGACTCGTCGGGCCGGCCTGGCTCGCCCCGCCAGGTCACCAGGAGCAGCAGCGGGATGCGCATCGGGTAGCACAGCGACGTCAGCGGGTCGACCGCGTTGCCGAGGCCCGAGTTCCGCATCATCACGACCGGGCGGCGGCCGGTGAGGTATGCACCGGCGGCGATCGCCACCGCCTCGCCCTTGTTGTTGGCCGTGCGGTACTGCTCGGGTGCGTTGCGTTCGCACCACGTGACCAGCGGCGCGAGGAACGAGCAGGGCACGCCGATGAACGGGCCGAAGCCGGCGTCGATCAGCTCCCCCCGTCACCGGCGCGGCCCCGATCGCGCGCTGGCCGGTCACTTCCCCGCCAGTTCGTCGACGGGCGACGCCACCTGCGCCTGCACCGACGCCGGCCGTTCGGCCCGGACGCAGGCGGCGTCGCGGGCCAGCAGCTCCCGCGTGCCCTGCAGCTCGAAGATGATGCTCAGCGGGGCGATGCGGTCCTCGATGCCGGTGGTGCCGTCCAGCCGCAGGATGTCCTGGAACACCTGCGACACGGCCTGTGTGCCGGCGCGCAGCCCGTGGTTGGCGTAGATGGCTGGCCGGTGCGACCGGCGAACATGTAGCCCGACCCCATCGGCCCCACCGTGCTCTCCTTCGCAGAGGTGAGCATCGCCAGGGTCACTGGGTCGAGCAGCAACGTGCGGGTGCCGTTGTGCGACGTCGGCGGCTTCTCGCGGATCCCGGTCGCCGGATCCTCGACCACCCGCTGCCGGCAGACCTTCAGACTCCCCCGAGCCACCTCCGGGTCACGCCACATCAGCCCGCACAACTCACCGCGACGCAACCCGTCGTCAGTGACAACGCAATGACCCAGGTCCGAGGGGTACCGCCGCTGCCGAGATACCCGACCACCTTCACTCTCAAGGACAACGGCGGACGGAAACCATGAATCGCCGCCACCTCAATGGCGACCGAACGAACGTTTCATCGGGCGCTACGACGATATGATTTGATTGATTGCTCTCAGTCTAGCCTGGTCGAGGCCATGCGATTGCTCTCGACACCACTGCCGTCCTTCCGGTGTCATCGATCCCCACGCGTCGCGGAGATACCGCTGGACCAGCCAGGGGCGTAGAACCGCTGGCATCTCCTCGGGATAGGGGATTCGATGACAGGCGTCGGCTATCACTTCGATCCGCCGCCTCGCAATGGCCTCATTCCGATCCGGCGTCACATCGAGGGCCAGTTCGCGGATGTCAGAATAGCCCGCCATCAGTATTCTACGGCACCAGTTCGCCCGTCTCGAGCAGCCTTGCCTCGCAGGCTTGTCAGGCACGATCGCGTTCGGAGCCCGAGTGGCTTCGACCACGGCGATCAGCCCTGAGTACGCCCGACGCCCTGCGTACTCGCTCACCGTTTCCGCTAACCAGCGCCGCCCGACTTCTCCCACCGCCGCCCACGCGATGGCCAGGGCCTCAACATTGTTACAACCAGCCTGGAGCGCCAGCCTGATGGCCAGGCAAGCCGATGCCACCTCGGCGATCAAAGGCCCCGCCCCGGAAAGCTCAGGAGCCACCCCAAAGGCCCGTGACTCGATTTCTCCCACACCATGCCGTGCCGCCGACCGCATGGTGACGAATCCCTGTACGGAACACCGCCACACAGCCACGGCGGCATCGGAGTGATCCATCTCACCCATTGTTGCGCCCAGTCATCTCAGCGAAGGAAAGGGAGTTAACGAAGTCTGAATTTGTACCATGCCGTATCCCACGATACTTTCCACTCTCAGCGAGCTCTTTTAGGGCGTAGAGCCGATGATTTCTGGTGTCAAGGTATGACATCCCGAAACACTTTATCCCTGAGGTCATCGACAGTTCCGTTCGCTGCCGGTCGCCTCCCAAGGATGTTCCGTTCGAACCAGTTGAACTTCGGGTAGTTGCAGTTGTGGACCAGGACCGGCGTGTTGCCGGCCTATTCGACGAGACGGTTCCGTAGGCGCAGACCTCATCGCGTGAGCTTCCTAGGCTGCTAGGTTATATGTTCGAAGGCGTTCTGTCGCTGACTGACCTGGGTTGTCAAACTCTTCGCAGCCAGTCGCCATGATCGACTGGTGGCCAAAGACCGAAGCTGGTTCGCGGCCCTGTTGCGCGTGGTCATGAATCTGGACTGCTCGATCGGCTCCCCTGATCACAGCTCACGTCAGCGTCAGGTCGCGGACAGCCGTCCGACGACTGGACGTCCTCGTCGTCGATGCGGACATGGGCGTTGTCCGCATACGGAGCGTTGTGCATCTTTCCAGCTCGCGGGGGCATTGTCGCGTCCGAGACGCGTCCGCTGCATCAATCTCATCGGTGGATCAGGGCTGAGCCGGTTCCGGTGTGCGCGACGTCCGCGCACACCTGCGGCGGTCAGGCGATGCGGCGTACGCGGCGGACCGCGAGCCAGAGGAGCAGCGCGGCCGCGGCCATGAAGATGCCGGTCTCGATCCACTGGAAGGTCCAGAACCGGCCCTCGGGCTGATACACCTGGTAGTTGTAGGCGCCGGGGCGCAGGCCCATCTCCCGGGCCGCGGCGCACAGGCCGCCGTCGCCCTCCGGCCGGCAGACCATCATGCCGCCGGTGACGCGGGTGCCGTCCGCCTGGCGCACCTCCGTCGACATCAGCCAGGTGCCGGCCATCAGGTCGACGTGGTCGTCGATCCTCAGGCTGCGGGTGAGCGGCGCCATGAAGCGCGGCCGGGCGTACATGCCGACGGCGAGCCGCGCGGTGATGTAGGCCGGCAGGGTGACCGCCATCGCGGACATGACCTTCGGCAGCAGGGTGCCGGCGTACAGGCCGAGGGCGACCGCGAACAGCGTGTAGCCGACCGGGACGACGCCCTGGACGTCGAAGAAGACCTCGGTGAAGCGGCTCTCGCGGAACTGTAGGGGCTCGTACCACCACGAGATGCCCCAGCCGTAGCCGGCGGCGACGACGGCGACCGCGCCGCCGAGGAGGCCGGCCTTGACCCAGGCCCAGTGCCGGCGGCTGATGCCCTGGGTCCAGATCATGCGGTGGGTGCCCTGCTCGATCTCGCGTGCGACGAGCGGCGCGCCCCAGAACAGCCCGAACAGCAGCGGCACCGCCAGCAGGAGGACCGCGACGTAGAGCAGCGGGCCGTAGGTGTCGTAGAACTCGTTGACGCCGCGGTCGCACAGCTCGCCGCCGGCGGCACAGCGCTGCACGACGAGCCGGTCGAGGTCGTGGCGCATCGCCAGGCCGGTCGGCACGATGAACGCGGCGAGCGCGGCCAGTCCGAGCAGCATGTAGAGGCCCTGCATGCGGTGCTGCCGCCAGGTCAGCCAGATCATGCCGCGACTCCCCATGCCTCGTGGGTGGCCTCCGTGACGCCGTCGGACAGGTAGGCCAGGATCAGGTCTTCCAGGGTCAGCTCGTGCACCGTCCACGACGGGTCGGTGACCCGGCCGGTGACGCGCACCAGCAGCGTCGACTGCCGGTCGGTGTGCCGGGCCCGCACGACGGCGGTGACGCCGCCGATCGGCTCGCCGTGGTGCCGCGGGCCGACCAGCCGCCGGTGCTCGCCGACGATGTCGTCGACGGCGCCGGACAGCTGCACGGCGCCGGAGCTGAGCACGACGAGGTGGTCGCAGGAGTGCTCGAGGTCCGCGAGGATATGCGAGGAGAGCAGCACGGTCGTGCCGGACTCGGCGACGCCGCCCATCAGCGTCCGTAGGAACTCGCGCCGCGCGACGGGGTCGAGGCTGGCGACCGGCTCGTCGAGCAGCAGCAGCCGGGGCCGCTTGGCGAGGGCCAGGGCCAGGGCGACCTGGGCGCGCTGGCCGCCGGACAGCTTCCCGGCCGGGATCCGGGGCGGGATGCCGGCCTGGGCGAGCCTGGTCCGGGCGAGCGTGGCGTCCCACCGCCGGTTGACCTTGCCGCCCATGGTGACGAGTTCGTCGGCGGTGAAGTCGCGGTAGAGCGGGGTGTCCTGGGCGACGAAGCCGATGTCGGCGAGGGCGGCGGTGTTCTCATACGGCGTGTTGCCGAAGACCCGCACCGCGCCGGCGTCGGGGCGCAGCAGGCCGACGGCCAGGTGCAGCAGCGTGGACTTGCCGGATCCGTTGGGCCCGACCAGCGCGGCAACCCGGCCGGCCGGCAGCCGCAGAGTGCAGTCCCGCAGCGCCCAGCGTGCCCCATACCGCTTGCCGAGCCCGTCGGCCTCCAGCACGTGCTCCATCTCGTGTCCTCTCATGCCAGCTCCTCCAGCAGGGCGTCGGCCTGCCGCGCGGCGCGGATCGTGGTGTCGACGAGCGCGCTGACGTCCTCGTCGCTCAGGCCCGCCGCCTGGGCCCGGCGCAGCCAGTCGAGCAGCTCGGCGCGCAGGTCGGCCTGGTTGGCGAGGGAGTCGCCGGCGAGGGTGCCGGTGACGAACGTGCCGACTCCCGGCCGCCCCTCGGCGAGCCCTTCGAGCTCCAGCTCCCGGTAGGCCTTCAGGACCGTGTTCGGGTTGATGGCCAGGGACTGCGCGACGTCGCGGACCTTCGGCAGCCGGTCGCCGGGCACCAGCAGCCCGACCCGCAGGGCCTGTTTGACCTGCTGGACGAGCTGCACGTAGGTGTTGACCTTCGACCGGCCGTCCAGCACGAACTCGATCACGCCGACCTGCCTCTCTATTGTCCTATGACAGTAAGACTATAGGACAACAGGGGCGCTGGCATAGGCTCGGGAAAATGGATCAACCGCTGGTGACCGTGTGCCGGGACTGCTGCTGCGGCTCGCCCCGCAAGCACCCGGACGTGGACCACGCCGGGCAGGTGGCCCGGCTACGGGCGGCGCTCGGGCAGGCGGAGGTGCGGGTCAGCGGGTGCCTCGACGCGTGCGAGCGGTCCAACATCGTCGTCGTGCACCCCACGCCCGCCGCCGGGCGGGCCGGCGCCCGGCCCGTCTGGCTCGGCTACCTGCTCGACGACGCCGTCATCGGCGACCTGACCGCATGGGTCGAGGCCGGCACGACCCTGACCCGCTCCCCCGCGCCGCCGACGTCGCGGCCGAGCACCACCGGGGTGTCCGCGGCCCGGTGCCGCCTGGGAGCAGCTCGACGACTTTGCCGACGTGGTGTGCGTAGGCCAGCAGTTCGATGAGCCACTCGCGGCGGATCCGTGGCTGCGGAGCGGATGGCCGGTCAGGAGGTGGCGCCGGCTTTGACCGCGGCGCCCGCAATGACCACCTCCAGGCAGTCGCGGAACAGGTCGTCCACGGTGCGGCCGGGGCGGAAGTAGTCGGCGATCGCGGCCACGACGGTCGGGTGCTGCTCGGTGAATGTGGCCATGTCGAAGTCTTTCAGCGCCTCCGTGTCCGGGCGGGGGGCCTGTTCTTCGAGAACGTGGCCGACCGTGAAGCGCTCGACGGTCAGGACGATCACGCGGGCCTGCCGCAACGGGATGCCGCGCGCCGCCAGGGTGCTCATGGCCAGTTCGGAGATCGCTGCCATCGTGCGGGAGAGCTGGGAGGCGGAGATGACCCGGGCGCCGTCCGGATGGGCGAGCAGCGCTCGGCGCAGCCGCTCGGCGAGGCCGCTCAACCAGTCCTGCCAGTGTTGGTCCGGCTCGGGCGGTGACATGTCGCCGAACTCCTGGTCGAGGATCGCGTCGGCGATCGCGGTGACCAGCGCCGCCTTGTTGGGCAGGTGCCAGTAGAGGGTCGGCGATTGCACACCGAGCCGCGCGGCGAGTTTGCGCGTCGTGACGCCGTCGAGACCCTCGGCGTCCAGCAGGGCGACGGCCTCGGCGACGATCCGCTGTCGGTCCAACGCCAATTCGGTACCTCCCACCGGCATTCTATCAGTGCTAGAGTCTCCCTATCACTGATAGAGAGGAAGAGGACGATGACCAACGGGCACTCGTTCCGCGGCCTGCTGCACCGGGCGACACACCGCATTCCCGGAGTCCCCGCGCATGCCGGGCGGCCGGCCGGACACCAGGGCGCGGCGGTCCATGGCCGCGGCGCCGCCCCTCAGCCTTCGCCGAACCGCAGGTGGCACCACTCGCCCGCCCGCCCTCCCCGGTTCATGCCGGCCTGGCAGCGCCGGGTCGCGGCGTTCTTCGGCCGGGACCTGTGATGAAGGCGGCGGTGCTGCACGAGATCGGTGGCGTCCCTCGCTACGAGGGACTTCCCGGATCCCGTGGCCGGCGACGATGAGGTGATCAACACCGCCGTACCGGACGAAGCGCTGACGCAGGCGTACCTCGACGCCAAAGGGGACGGCGACGCCAGGGTGGCGAGGCCGAGCCCGGCCGGTGCCGCGCGGTGGAACGTGAGCGAGGCGGCGAAGCCGTCGGTGCCGCGTACGCGATGACCACGCTGGATCGTCTCGCCCGTCCCGGCGGCCGGCAGGGCGCAGTGCCGAGGTGTCGCGGCAGGTGTCAGCCGCGACACGGTCTCGGCCGGCGGTCCACGCGGTTGCAAGGGCAGCCGTAGATGGCGCCGGGTCCCGAGCAGGTGCGCTCATGCGCTATGAAGGTCGGCATGGCAGAGGGATCTTCCGTCGGGCGTGCGGGCCGGGGCATGGCGGTGGCGACGTTGGCGTCGCGGGCCGCCGGCTTCGTGCGGCTGGTCGTACTGGCCTCCGCCCTGGGCCTGGGCAGCCGGCTGCTGGACAGCTACAACGTGGCGAACACGCTGCCCAACGCCGTCTACGAGCTCGTCGTCGGGGGCGCGATGGCCAGCGTGGTGGTGCCACTGCTGGCCCGCGCCGCGCTGACCGAGCCGGATGAGGGGGTTGTCTACGCCCAGCGGCTGCTGTCGTTGATGGTCTACGGCTTGGCGGCGGTCACCGTGGTGGCGATGGTCTCGGCTCCGTGGCTGGTCGAGATGTACACGCCTGGCTTCACCGGCGAGCAGCGTGACCTGGCGGTCGTGTTCAGCCGGTTCTTCCTGCCGCAGATCCTGTTCTACGGCGTCAGCGCCACCGCCGGCGCCGTGCTCAACATCCGGGGCCGGTTCGCCGCACCGATGTGGGCGCCGCTGGTCAACAGCCTGATCGTGATCGCCGTCGGCCTGGTCTACCTGATGATCGGCGGTGCCACCAGCATCGCGTCGCTGACGTCCACGCACCTGCTGCTGCTGGCGGTCGGCACCACCGCGGGAGTCTTCGCCCAGATGGCGTTGGTGGTGTGGGCACTGGCCCGCTCAGGCTTCGCGTTGCGGCCCCGGCTCGACCCACGAGGTATCGGCATCCGCCGAATCGGCCGGCTCGGCGGCTGGGTGCTCATGTCGGTCGCCGCCGCGCAGGTGCTGCTCACGGCCGCCACGCGGGCGGCGTCGATCAGCGGACCGGGCGGGATCAGCGCATACCAGAACGCGTTCGCGGTGTTCCAGATGCCGTTCGCGGTGATCGCCTTGTCGGTGATGACCGCCATGCTGCCCCGGCTCAGCCGCAACGCCGCCCGCCTTGACCACGCCCAGATCACCGAAGACCTTTCCCGCGCCGTCCGGCTCGCCCTCGTCGCCCTCGCACCGATCGCGGCGGCCATGCTCGTGCTCGGCCCGCAGATCGCCACGCTGCTGTTCGCCTACGGCCGCAGCTCCCCGCCGGCGATCGCCCTGCTGGGCGCGGTGGTGGCAGCCTTCGGGGTGGCCCTGGTCCCGTTCACCGGCTACATGATCCTGCAACGCGGTTTCTACGCCCTGCAGGACACCAGGACCCCCGCGCTGATCACTACCGGGGTGACCGTCGTGGGCGTGGCCGGCTGCCTCGCCGCGGCCTGGTTCCTGCCCCGCGCCGACATCGTCGTCGGGATTCCGCTGGCTTACGCGGCGGCCTACACCACAGGCCTCATCGCCGCCGCAGCAGTCCTGCGCCGCCGGCTGGGCCGCATCGACGGCCACCGGCTACTCCGCACCCACGCCCGGGTAGCAGTCGCGGCCGGGATCGCCGGTAGCTGCGGCGCGGTCACGGCCTACGCCCTCACCCCACTGATCGATTCCGACTACAGCGCGGCCCTCATCACGCTGACAGCAGCGGGCGTCGTCGGGACCGCGGTGTACGTCGCTGTCGCCCGGCTGGTGAAGCTGACCGAGCTGCGACAACTCGTGACCACCGCCACCGCCGGTCTCCGATCCGTCTGACGGTCCCGCCGCCGGTTGGCCCCGGAGGTGGACGACACGCGTCGCCGCACTGTCCTGTCCGGCCTCATGCCAACGAGCATAGACAGCCGTCGCCCCCGCGATCGGGCCATGTGTGCCATCCTCCTCCTGTCGAGATCCACAACCACGGGGAGCCTGCCTCGAGGCCGCGCAGCAGTACTGCCCGAAGATCCGCTGACCCTTCCGCCACCGCGGTGTACATCACTGTCGCCCGGCTGGTGAAGCTGACCGAGCCGCGACAACTCGTGACCACACCGGAAGAAGTTCGCGCTCGACGGTCCGTCCATCAGCTGATCGCCGAGGTCGGCCGGCGCTCCGCCGGACCGCTCCAACGGCGGGTGCGCGACTACGCGACGACTATCCCGTGCCACCGGGAACCTCAGCTGTCGCCGCCACCGCGATCACCTGGGCGCTCGCCCAGCTCGGCACCCCGCACGCGTTCGGCGGCCGCAGATTTCAGCGGCCACTGATCTTCATAAGCCGAGTGCGACCGGGGCGGAGGGCGTCCCGAAGGTAAGCAAGTCGGCCAGCGGTCTGGCAAGGTCACGGGGCGAAAACAAGTCAGGTCCGGTGTAATCGACGATCTCAGAGAGCTGCCACCATCGAAAGCCGGCGAGGTGCTCATCAGCGGCGAGTTGGTCGTCGGTGAACTCGCCTCGAGGCTCGAAGTGGGTGGCGCGGACGAGGAAGTAGTCGTTGACGATGCCGTCGAAACGGGGCGCATGATCTGCGGCAACGACTACTTGATGCCAGACGTGCGGCGGATCGATGACGGCGACCAAGCCGGTTTCCTCTCGCAGCTCACGGCGCAGCGCGGACAGCCTGTCCTCACCTGGTTCTATGCCGCCACCTGGAGCAGCCCAGACGGCCTGTGCTCCGTTCGGGACCGCCGGGTGGGGGAAGACGAATCGGCATAGCAGGACGCGGTCATCCTCGTCGAGGATGACCGCGCGGGCGGAGGCTCGAAGGTTCAGCGACATGGCAGACTCCTGATCCTGTGCGCGTGGTACCGCAATGATCGATGTTCAGCCCGAACGAGAAGTACGTCGCCTGCGCCGGCCGGGAGGAGGTCGTGCGTCGGTTGCGGAAGGTGTTCGCAAGTCCGGTGGATCCGGCCGCGCAGGACTTCGACCAGACCGTGAACAACGAACGTCCGGCACGCCGACGACGCGATGAACCATCACGTCACATGCACGCTATAACCACCTGGTGAGCAGGAAACCGATCCTCGTCGTCGTCAGCGGCCCACCCGGCACCGGCAAGACCACCCTCGCCCATCTACTCGCCCGCAAGATCGGCTGCCCAGCGATCTGCCGGGACGAGATCAAAGAGGGCATGGTCCACGCCACCGACAACTTCACCGCCGCGCTCGGCGACGAACTCAACCTGCGCACGTTACCGACGTTCTTCCAGGTACTGGAACTCCTCCTGCGCGCGGGCGTCACCACAGTCGCCGAAGCAGCATTCCAAGACCGGCTCTGGCGCCCACACCTGCAACCCATGCGCGGACTCGCCGACATCCGAATCGTGCACTGCCAGGTCACCGCCGAGACCGCCAGGACCCGCATCCACTACAGACAGAGCGACAACCCCACCAGACGCGCACACGCCGACACGCACCTCATCAGCCAGCAAGCACACGCAGCTGGACACGACAGCTTCCACCGCGTCGAACTCGACGTCCCCGAGATCGACGTCGACACCAGCGACAACTACCGTCCCACCCTCGACGACATCGTTGCCTTCCTCCACACCGGGCGATGACCCGCCCTCCGGTTCACCAGGCGAAGCGCTCGCGGTGCAGGCGCGGGGCGGGGACGCCGACGCGGCGGGCGGCGCGCAGGACGGCGTCGGTCCACGGGTCGGGGCCGCAGACGAAGACGTCGTGGTCCGCCAGGTCCGGGGCCAGGGAGCGCAGCGCTGCGATGTCGTCGTAGTCGGCGTACACCACTGGCAGCCAAGAGCCGGGAGCCGCGCGCGGGCCGACGAGCGGGACCAGGCGGACGCCGCGTTCCCGGGCCAGCCACTCCAGTTCGGGCAGGAACGCCACGTCCTGCGGGTGGCGGGTGCGGTACACCAGGGTCGCCTTGCCGTGGCCGTACGGCAGGTCCCACAACAGCGCCAGCAACGGGGTGACGCCGACACCGCAGCCGAACATGGTGACCGAGCCGCCGCGGTAGGTGTCGGCGGTCATCCGGCCATACGGACCCTCGATGACCACCTTCGTGCCCGGGCGCAGGGCGGCGACCCGGGCCGTGGCCTCGCCGACCGTCTTCACGGTGATGCGGAGGCGATCGGCGCGGGGCGGGCCGGAGAGGGAGTACGGGTTGCCGCGCCAGCCGCCCTCGCCGTCCAGGAAGCGCCAGACGAAGAACTGGCCCGCGCGGGCCGGGAGGCGGTCCAGGCGGCTGCCGCGCAGGTAGACCGAGACCAGGCCGGGGGCCTCCTGGACGACCCGGTCGACGCGCAGGCGGTGGCGCAGGGTGCGCCAGACCGGCATGCCGAGGCGGAAGAGGACGGTGGAGCCGGCGGCGGCGCCGTACATGGTCCACCAGAACGCCGCCGCAAACGGGGTGCCGAAGTCGCTGCCCAGCCACCGTTCGTGCGGAATCGCGAGGGCGATGCCGGCATACGCGTACAGGTGCAGCAGGTGCCACGTGGCATAGCGCAGCCGCCGGCGGATCGGGCGCAGCGACGTCGCCGTCACCAGCACGACGGCGAGCAGGCCCAGGGTCGCGGGGAGCATGCCGCGGTACACGGTCAGGAACGCCCACATCTGCCGCGCCGGGTCGGTGCCGGCGCGCTCGGCGTACGCCACCAGGGCCAGCGCTACGTGGGTGAGCAGCAGCGCGAATGAGGCGGTACCCGTCCAGCGATGCCAGCGGCCGAGGGAGTCCTGGCCGAAGGCGCGTTCGAGCCACGGGATCCGGGCCATGCCGAGCACCTGCAGCAGCAGCAGGTCGGTGGACCACAACGCGGCGAGGCGGCCTGCGGCGGCCAGGCCGGGGGCGGACGTGGGCAGGCCGAGGGCCCACAGCACGGTGGCGACGGCCAGGCTGGACGCCGCGAAGAACTTCGCCGCGGTACGCACAAGGAAACCCCAATGGAACCTCGATGGAACGGGGAACGGCCCCGCCACCGGGGGCGGGGCCGTTCGGAGGGACGGGATCAGCCGCCGGTGAAGGACGGGGTGATGCCGCACTTCGCCTTCGCGTCGAGGCAGACCTTGACCAGGGGGCCGAGGTTCTCCGGCTTCCAGGCGTTGATGAAGTCGCCGTGCATCGACGAGGCCATCCCTGACGACAGCGCGAGGCCGTTGCCGCCGAGGGACTCGTAGTTGACCATGAAGGACAGGTTCGGGATGGCGACCGGGTAGTCGCCCTGGCACTTGCCGTTCTTCGCGCCGCCCATGTGCGACTTGTGGTCGGGTGAGTCGATGTGCTTGCCGTCCCAGCAGTCCTGGAAGGTCAGTTGGAAGATGAGGTTGCCGCCGGGGGCGCAGACCGGCCAGTTGCCGTCGGCGCTGCGGCCGACCTCGGCGCTGCCGGCGCACCAGAACTGGCCCGGGGCGCCCTTCTGCGTGGCGACCTGGCGCTTGGCGTCGCCGTGGACCATGACGAGGCCGGGCGGGAACGGCACCGTCGCCGACGGGTCGGGAAGGCGCGATCCGTAGTACACCCGGAAACTCTTCATCTTGACCGGCTGCCCGTCCTTGAGCAGCTGGGGCACCCAGTAGGCGCTGTTGTCGCCCGGGGCGTTGCAGGTGGTCTTCCGACTGAAGAGGTCAGCGGCCTTGGTACCGGCGTCGACGGTCGGTCCGAAGAACGTGTGCATGTGGGATGCGCCGGGCAGGCCGGGCAGGACGATCGGGTCGTCCTTGGCCTCGTTGGACACCGAACAGTCGGTGTGGAACTCGGCGACCCGGGTGGTGCCCGCGGGCACCGGCAGCTGCTTGAGCTGGTTGAACGCGGCCAGCTCCGCCTGCCACTTGGCTTGGTCGACGTCGACCCAGCCACCGGCCGGGGCGGAGGCGGTGGGCGAGGTGCCGCCGGTCGGGGCGGCGCTGCTCGGTGCGGGCGGCGCGACCGTGGCGGTCGCCGGCGGGCGCGTGTCGGAGTTGAGCGTGAACCAGTTGACGTTCACGAAGTCGCTCTTCTGGTCGCTCTTCATCACGGCGACCAGGGTCTGCGGGCCGGACGGGACGCGCGCCGCGGTGGCGTTGACGGTCGTCCATTTCTGCCAGCCGCCGGTGTACGCGACCGGGAACGTCGCGACGAGCGCGCCCGCCGGCGAGCCGAGGTGCAGCTCGATCGAGCCGCCGGCCCGGTTGTTCGCCGCGATCCGGGCGCTCACTTGAGCGCCGATGGTCACGTTGTCGTACTGCATCCAGTCGCCGGTGGCGAGCCACCCGACGTTCTTGCCGCCGCCGCTGTCGGCCGTGTTCTCGGTCCGCGCCCCGTTCTGAGCCGACCAGTTCTCCGCCTCGATCCGGCCGGGCGCGGCCTCGTCGGCGTTCGCGGTCGCCAGGTAGGCCCCGCTCACGCCGACCGCCGAGACGACCGTCGCGACGAGGATGATGTTTCGGGCCCGGCGTCTACCGCGCGGGTTCTGGGAAGAGTTGCGCATACGTCTGTCTCCGCCGTCCTGGGCTGACGTCGTGGAATCCGTGCGGTCAGCAAGTTACGGCAGCTCAAGGCCTTAATTCAAGACGCAAAGGAACATTTAGAAAAGCACTCTTCCGGCGCCGCAGGCCGGGTCACGGACGCCATCCGATTACGTTTTTCCGGCTTAAGTTTGGCTTAAAAACGTAACGGATTCAGACGATGACCTTCCGCAGGATTCCGGGCACCGGGCCAGCGCCGCGAGCAGCACCGCAACTTCGGCGCCAACATTCAAGCAATCATGCGACCGGACGGCCTGCCGGTCCGGACGTCCGGCGCACTCCCCGGGCGTCTGCACGACATCAGAGTCCCCCGACCGACCGGCGTCGGCCGCGGCTCAGAGTCCGCGACTGCCGTCGATGGCCTCGCGGATGATGTCGGCGTGGCCGGCGTGTCGCGCCGTCTCCTGGATCAGGTGCATTGCCACCCAACGCAGGTTCTCGTCAACCAGGTCCGACCGTGCGCATCGCGTGTCGAGGTCGACGCCGGCGACGATCTCCCGGGAGGCCGCGATCTGCACCAGGTAGTACGCCACGACACTCTCCACCGTGTCGTCACCGCTGAGCGCGAAGGTGGCGTCCCGGCCCTCGTCCGCCACCGCTGGCCACTCGTCCGGAAAGCTCCGCCCCGCGAAGATGATCTGAAACCATCTACGCTCCCAGACGGCCGAGTGCTTCAGCAGACTCAGCAATGACAGAGAACTCACGGTCGCAGCCGTGCGCGCATCCTTGTCGGCCAAGCCGTCGACCTTACGGATCAACGCATCCCGCGCCTGGTCGAGAAAGCCGCACAGAGCATCTCGCTCGGTCGCGGTCGAGAACGCGTCGGTCGCCACGTCGCACACAGTATCGACAGCGGACACGGCTCGCCGACCCCGAAGCGAACGGCTCGGCCCGGGCCCGGAGCCGGCTCGGGCGCAGCGGCGCGTTCAGCCAGGTCCGGAAGCTGGCCGCGGGCGGCGTCTGGCTGCCGGCCACCGAGGACTACCGGGAGTTCGACGAGGCTGCCCTGACCCGGGCGTTCGAGGCGGTGGCGCCCGCGGTGCGGCCCGGCCTGCCCCGTGACCTGGACCAGTATCTGCACCCGGGTGAGAATCCGTATCGGGTGGTGCTGCGTGACGCGGCGGAGCTCGGCGCACAGGAACGCTGATTGGAGAGACCATGGGCACGACGTACGAGACGATTCTGGTCGCGGCGCCGCTCGATGCCGTCGAGGCGGCGATCCGGCCGGACGGCCGGGACGCGACCGTCCGGCAGATCGCCGGGGAGCGGATCCTGGTGGACACCGAGGACCGGCCGCGGGGTCTGGCGATGGACATCACCGAGCGGACCGGACGGCCGGCGTTCACGACGTTCGTGTCGACTCGCACGTAGTCGAGTGCCGGATGTATGCCGGTGGGGCGCGGGTGCACCGCTACGTCTCAGACATCGGCATGCTGGTCGAGATGTTCGAGGACGAGGACGGAGTGTTCCGGTCCGTGCTCGACGGGAGGGTGCTCGCCGACGGGGAGTCGCCGAGCGGGCCGATCGGTGCGGATCCCGCGTGGTTCATGCCGTTCGCGATCGGGGAGGTCGATCCGGAACGCGTGCGGGCGGCGCTGCTCGCGCGCAAGGAGTACGTCTCCGCCGAGGAGCACCATGACGCGATCCTGAACAGTCTCGGGCTGCCGTCGTACAGCTGATGCACCGGACTCCTCCGGCGGTTTTTCGTGGCAGCGGCTCGCCGCGCCGGAGGTCCCCGAGGCGTGGCGACAGCGGGTCGGTGACTTCGACGTGCAGGGATGTCCTTGACCGCTGCTACCCGGTCAGCGTCGATCGCTGAGAGTCGCATCCCAGGGCAATTCCGGTGCGTCGGTGAACTGCGAGTCCTAGAGTTGCATGGCGTGGAACTTTCCCATCTCGGCGCGCCGACCGGGCCCATGATCCGCGTCCACGGCGGGTTCGCCAACCGGATGCACCGGCTCGACACCGACCAGGGGTCGTTCGCGGTGAAGGAGCTGAACCTCGTCGACCGCCGCTCGACGTACCACGTCGAGGACGTGTTCAGGTTCGAGCGGGCGGCCTTCGCCGCCGGCATCCCGATGCCAGAGCCGATCTCGGCCGGCCACCGCACGCTCGTCCACCGGTGGGTCGAGGGAGAGAAGATGTCCGAAGCACCGGTGTCGGAGGCGTACGCGTTCGAGATCGGTGAGCTCCTCGCGCGCATCCACGCGCTCGACGTCGAGTGGACGCACGTGTCGATCGAGGACCCGGCGCCACGGGACTGGCCCGAGCTCGCCGAGCGGGCGGCGGCGACCGGACAGCCGTGGGCCGACGAACTCGCCTCCAACGCCGAGACGTTCCTCGCGATCGCCCACTTCGTCGACACCTGCGAACGGCCGGGCCCCGTCGTGCTGACCCACAGGGACATCCAACCGTGGAACCTGCTCGCTCGGGACGGTCGGCCGGTGGTGCTCGACTGGGAGCTCTCGGGGATGCTCGACCTGTCCGGTGAGCTCGGCTCGACGGCGCTGAGCCTCGCGAAGGGGCCCGGTTTCGACGACATCGAGCCCACCATCTTCCGCTCGGTCCTCGACGGGTACGCCGCAGAGGGCGGAACGCTGCCGCCGCCGGGTCCGAGCTGGTTCGTGTTCATGATCGGCGGCTGGCTGGGGTTCACCAGGTGGAACGTCGTCCGCTGCCTCGCCGGTGCCGAGGCGAACACCGGCCCTGACCTCGCGCTGTCGCACGAGTCCGTGCGCAACGGCGTGCGCGGCCTCCCCGACATGTTCGGCCGACTTCCGCAGTTCGAAGCGCTGCTCGCGTGACCATTGGTCCTGACCCAGCCGGTCTGCTACCCGGATTCGGCCATCGGTCGGCCGCAGCCCGACCATCCGGCGGTCCGTGGTTGCGAGTACCCGGTGCCGCTACGCGAGTACATGGGCATGATCGTCGTGGACGGGCGAGAGGTTCTGTGGGACGCCATGGAACGCGAGTTCGTTGAAATGCCTCAGGACTTCAAGCAGACAGATGAGGTCAGCAACCCCGGGTCACCCGGAATGCTTCGACCCGGCCCGGCGTAGGTCGCGGGCCAGATGGGAGCGGCGCAGGCCGACCGACCGTAGCCGGCGCAGGTCGGCCGAAGTGTCGTGCATGAGCTGCACGTGGAAGTAGTTGACGTGCTCCAGGACGGCGAAGGCTGCGAACCCGAGCCCCGGCCACGTCCCCCGGCCCGGATCGGCGATCACGGCGTGGCCGGTGACCGCGAGCCCGGCCGCCAGCACGAGCGGGTTGGCGACCCGCGCCGCGCGGAACACCCGCCAGGCGGGCAGGTCCCGAACGGGACCGCGGAGCTGGCGCAGCTTCGCCATCCAGTAGCCGGCGCCCTCCACGAGCAGCAGCGCGAACAAGGCGAACCCGGCCAGATTCGCCGCCGTGGCCGGCAGGCCGATCAGGCCGAACCACACACCCGCTTGCAGCGGGACGTTGACGAGCTCCAACGTCGCCAATGACCGCAGTCGCCGGGTCACCGGCGGCGGGATCGGCACAGCGCGGTCCGGCATGCCAGCCATCATGAAGCACAACGGGCACGCGCTGGTCGCTGGCATGGTGGATGTGGTTGTACCCGCGACGCGATGAGGACCGGCATCCCGTACAGCGCCCCTCGACCGCCCGACCCCTCGAGCACATTCGCGCGCGAACCGCGTCGCGCAGGATGTTCAGGTGTCCGCACGTCTGTTACGCGGCGCCAGTTGCTGCCCGCGACAGAGGGTGACCTGTGCCCACGCCTTCGTGGCCTGACACGGCCGATGTGCGGATGCGCGACGATTGGGCAATGCGAGGCGTGCCGGCTGAAGATCTGCGTCCGTTGTTCACCGAGCGAAGCGCGGCCAAGGTTCATCCCGCGCTGGCGCTGCACCTGACCGGTCACGTACCCCGCCTTACCTTGGACGCGGACACGGTTGGGCTGCTGCGCGACGGGCTCGGCTTCTTCGACATGGAGATCCGATGGCTGGCGCATCTCAACGACGCGGATGTGCTGAGACTGTGGCGGTCATGGACCGGCCACCAGGTCTACGAGGCGCAGGTCAGTGTCGATACCTCTGGTGCGTCTGCCGTCTTCACCGGCCTCGAGGTGGAGCAGCACCCTGATCGCTACAGCGGGCGCCTGGGCGAGGAGCCCGCGCTGTTCGAGCGCATCCTGATCTCGACGGTCAACCACCTCAGGCGATTTCGAGCGGGTCACACGCCGTACGGACCGTCACTGTCAGCAGGACCGCCACCGGATCCATGGCCCGACAAGCCGCTTGCGTCAAGCTGAGTGAGCGCCTGGATCAGGTGCACGCTCATAGCCGAGATCTGGGCGCTTGCGATCAAGTGAACCGATCAGCCAGTCTCCAACGGCCGCGGCCGGACCTGGATGCCCAACAAGATCGAGCACCACGTTCCCTTTGACCTGAGCCGTGTGCGCCGACGAGGTGCTCGCACGGTGCTGAGGGGCCAGGCTCAGCAATGCGTCTGACCTACCCGGCCGCAGGCGGTAGCAGCTGTTCAAGCTTCGTTCCCAGTGGGCGAGGGTGTTAGCGGTTGACGAGGCGGGTGAGGCCGGCGACTACGGCTGTGGTTAGGGTCCAGCCCATGACGACCAGGGCCGCGGCGATGTATTGCGTGGCTCCTGTCGGCTTCCACGCGGTGTCGTGGCCGAGGTCGATGATGGGCAGCAGTAGATCCAGCGCGTATAGGGCCGGGTTGCGTTCTGGCGCCTCCGCCGGGTTGCTGGCCGGCGGAGGCCATGCGGTGAACGCGGCCGTGCCCGCTGCCCAGCAGCCGAGCAGCCAGAGTCCGGCGAGCCAGGTCCGGTAGCCGTATCCCACCAGTCCGTCGAGTACGTAGCCGGCCAGCCGTCCGGGCCAGGGCAGCGTCGCTCGTCGACGGCGCTGCTTCTCCAGCAGGACCCGGCGGGCCTCGGCGTCCTGGCCGTCGCGGCGGTATGCCTCGGCCAGTTGCTCATACGGCTGGGGCGTGTACCCGTCGGGACTGCGGCGCAGCCATTCCAACCGCTGCCGGACGTTGAGGGTCAGCAGTCCGGCGGGTTCCCCGGAGCTGGCGTCGAACCTGCGGGACACCAGCAATCGATAGGTACAGCCGACCAGGTCCAACGCGGCCGGCCAGACCTGCGGATCATCGAACAGTGTGTCGACCCGCAGGCCGGAAAGGCGCACCCGACCGACCGGGGCCTTCCTGAAACACAGCCACGCGCTGCTGGCCGAGCTGCCGCCCAGATGCAGTGCCCACCGGTCGGGGCTGTGCAGGGTGGCATCAACGAACCAGAGCTGACCGCCGACCTCGAGGTGAATCAACAGCAGATCGCCTTCGGCGGTGAACCCCGCGCCGGCGCGCAGGTTGCCGCCCACGCACAGCCGGTCGGCACCGATCGCCCGCCCGGATGGGTTGTTCAGTACTGCACCGTCGAGCAACAGATTCCCGCCCACCTGTGCGCCGCCCAACCACAGCTCGCCGTCCGCGTGCAGGCCAACGCCTCGCAGGCTGCCGCCGACGACCAGACGTGCGGCCGCAATGGCGTTTCCGCCCGGGTTGCGCACCTGCGCCCGATCGAGGTCCAGGTCCCCTCCGACCCGCGCGTCGCGGAGGTCGACGGGACCGGCGATAACGCTCTCCTCGCAGCGCACGTCTCCCCGCACGTCGACCAGCCGACCCTGCAGCCCAGGCAACCGGCAGCCGATCAGATGCAGGCTGGTCAGCCGCGCACCGGACACGTCGACGGGGCCGTCGAACCGGCAGTCGCGCATGTGTACCGGGACCGCCACGTCGGCATGCGCTACATCGAGGCGACCGGTGACAGTGGCGCCGCGCAGCCGCAACGCCGCCCGCGGGTGCACCGTCCGGTCGACCGGGCGGCTCAGCAGATCGGCGAGCAACGAAGCCCGCACAGCGGCGGGCCGACCCGAAAGATCGATCTCGGAACCCGTGAAGAACCCCGCCCGGACACGATGTTCGACCACGGTCAAACGGTGCGGAGACCGACGCATCCCGTGATCGTCGCAGACATCGACCATGCACACCATCGCCGCACATCGACAGGTGCACGCTCATAGCCGCGATACGGATCACTGCGATGCGTGACGGTTCTTTCGGCGGCGGGTCGTGCTTGAAGGGCGTGTCCGGAGCCAGCTGTGGCACGCTGCGCGGGTGGATGACGATATGACGTTGCAACTGGTTGTACAGGTTCCTATGGGTATCAGCGACGACGACCTCGGTGTTCGGCATCGCTTGGAAGACGAGCTCGACCGGACGTTCGACGCGAAGGGGTACGGTCTCGTCGACGGAGGCGACATCGGCAGCGGGACGATGAACGTCTTCGCGCTGGTGCGAGCGCAGCACTGGGGTGCCGCTCTGCTGGTGGCGGTCAGCGTGCTCCGCGATTTCGGCATCGACAGGTCCGCGGTCATCGCGAAGCGAGACCTGACGGACGACGACTCCATGCCGGTGATCGTCTGGCCGGAAGGCTCGGACGGACCGTTTCGGTACTGATAGACGGCAGGCGTGCAGGGCTCACCACGTTGATACGACCACGGCAGATCTTGGCATCCGGATCTCCCGCCGTCCGCGTCCTGTCCCCCGCCGCTCGTCGATACGCTGAGATGGTGGACGATCCACCGCGGTACGTGCGGTTCCAATCGCCGGTGAAGAACGAGCGCGGAGTGTTCCGCGGCATCTATGGCCTCGTCAACAGCCTCGTCCGGGAAGGACAGCTGACACCTGCCGAACGACGGCTCGTCGCGATGACACATGCATGGTTCGAGGCGGCTTACACCGATCCGTCGCAGATCGACCCGACCGTCTACAACCGGGACCTACACCCGTGCGCAGCCGCCTGGTTCAAGCCGACCGCCTGCCACCTGGTCGACCGTATGTACGTCTACCTGCCGATTCTCAGCGCTCATGGCATTGCCTGTGCCGTTGTCCGCGACGCCGATCCTGGGCAGATCATCTACGAGGACGACCACCAGATCGTCGTCGTCCCACATCAGCCGAGCCAGAACGCTCTACATCCACCACGGTAAACTGCCGCACGGCAAAGTTCTGCGGACGCAACTCCGTGCCGGGCCACGATCTCTGCACTCTCATGGCCGCCGATCGGGCGCGCTGGGCGCGCCGGCGATCATCACGCCCTGCACACCGCTGCGGCCGGTCTGGCGATCGCTCGACCGCAGACCATGTGGGCGTGCGCCGTCCTGGGGTTTTCCGGCGAGGCCGTCGAAGACGATGGCGAGCATCCGCGTCCGTACGTCTTCGTCGATGTGCGGCTGCGACGCCGCCCGGGAGGTGGCGACGAGCAGGGCGTACACCTCGGGAAGTTCGGCGTCGTCGCGGACGGCGCCGGCGCGTTGGGCCTGCTGCAGCAGGGTGCCGAAGGTGCGGCGCAGGGCGAGGGAGGCGGCCATTGCTTCACCGGCGCCGTCGTCGCCGGCCAGGTCGTGCAGGGCCTCGCCGATGGCGATCTTCGTGGCGGCATCGGCGACCAGTTCGGTGAAGAAGCCGTAGAAGGCGGGGCCCGCGCCGGGGGCGGCGAGGAGGGTCTCGGCACGGGTGCGCAGGCGGTCGAAGCGCCGCACCAGGACGGCCTCGACGAGCGCGGCCTTGGTCGGGAAGTGCCGGAAGACGGTAGCGATGCCGACGCCGGCGCGACGGGCCACCTCCTCTGTCGACGCGGCCTTGCCGCCGGTGCCGAAGACGTCCTCGGCGACGTCGAGGATGCGTTCGCGGTTGGCCCGCGCGTCGACGCGCTGGACGCGTCCGGTCATCATGCCTCCACGTTGACATCCGGAGTCTGGACTCCATATATTCGGAGTCCAGACTCCGCATCGTAGCGAAAGGTGCTCGCCATGCGCCCGCAGGACGTCTTCCGGAAGCTCGTCGACGGGGTCGCGGCGGGGCGGTGGGCGGAGTTGCCCGAGCTGTATGCGGAGTGGACGCACGTCGTGCACCCGTTCGACCCGCACCGCGCCCCGGCATTGCGCAGCCGCGACGAGCTCCGCGAGCACTTCACGCCGCCGCCGGCCGGTGCCGGGCCGCGCATCGAGCGCCGGGCCACCGGCATCACCGTCCACGAGACGACCGACCCCGAGGTCATCGTCGCCGAGTTCGCCTACGAGGGGACCGCCGACGGGGTGCCCTTCACGCTGCCGGGCATCTTCGTGATGCGGGTCCGCGACGGCGAGATCGTCGAGTCCCGCGACTACTTCGACCACGCCACCGGCGCCGCGATCCGTGGCGGCCTCGACGATCTGGTCGCGGCTGTCAAGGCCAGGGCTACGGCAGCCGGTCCAGGATGAGGCCGTGGATCGCTTCGAGCAGGTCGACCTCGCGTTCGGAGTGCGCGGTGACGGTGACGGCCGCCCGCCGCCGCGGGCAGATCACGGCGTACTGCCCGTAGCGGCCGTCCATCCGGAACATCCCGTCGCGGTCGAGCCAGACGCCGAGCCCGTAGCCGTGCGTGAACCGCTCGCCCTCACCCTCGAGGGCGCCGGTGCCGGCGGGGTCGGCCACCATCCGCCGCACGTAGTCCGCCGGCACGATCCGCTTGCCGTCCCACTCGCCGTCCTGCAGCAGCAGCCTCGCGAAGCGGGCGAGTTCGGCGGTCCGCAGGAACAGGTCGCTCGCCGCGAACGGGAACCCGAGCGGGCAGGTGTGCCAGGCGGGGTTGTGCAGGTCCAGCGGCGCGAACAGGCGCGGGGTGAGGAAGGCGCGCACGTCGGCGCCGGTGGCTCTCGCGATGACGCGGCCGATCGCGTACGGACCTGAGTCGGTGTAGGCGAACCGGGTCCCCGGCTCGGCGCTCATCGGCGCGGCGACGATCTCGCGCAGCAGGTCCGGCGCGTCGACCCGCATGTCGGCGAACCACTCGTGGCTGGTGCCGCTGGACATCGACGCCAGCTGCCGAAGGGTGACCGCCTCGAACCCGTCGGCCGCCACAGCGCGCAGCTCCGGGAAGTGGTCCAGGAGCCGGTCGTCGACGCTCAGCCGGCCTTCGGCCTCCGCGATGCCGAGCGCGACCGACGTGAACGTCTTGGACACCGAGTACAGGTTGACGCGGTCGTCGGACCTGACCCGCCGCTGCACGGGGTCGCCGCCCTCACGGTGCACGTGAACCCCGTACACGCCGAGGCCGCGCTCGTCGTTGGCGGTGATGAAGCCGTCGAGGAGGTCGTCGTCCACCGATGGATCGTAGCGGGGCGACGCGTCCGGCCGTGTCCGTTGTGGACCCGGCGCCGGTTTTCCCCGGCGTCGACGTCCTGAGCGAGCACAGCCGCTATGCGGGCGGTTGCCGCACCAGCTCCGCGACCACGGCCACCCGGCGGACCGTCTCGCGCAGCTCGTCGCGGAAGTCCGCCCGGCGCCGGCGCAGCTCCGGCGTGCCCGGGTCGAGGAGCCCGCGGTGCCGGGCCAGCTGTAGCGCCGGTTTGAACAGCTCCAGCGACACCGACTCCTCGCTGGCCAGCCGCCCCTGCAACGCCCACTGCCGGCCGACACGCAGGCACTCGTCGAGGAAGCGCGGCTCGTCGATCTCGTCGTCCTCCACGGCGGCGAGCCGGTCGGCGACCAGGTGGTAGGCGTCGAGGAACGGCCGCAGCACCAGCGGGGCGACCAGCGGCTTGCCGTGCCGCAGCCAGTGGCGCGCGTCGGCCGGGGTGAACTCGCGCAGCCCGCTGCCGTCGCCGGGCTCGATGATCGCCAGCTCCAGCGCCATCTGCTCGGCGAAGTCCCGGCGGCGGGCGAAGAAGAAGTCGAACTTCAGCAGGTCGCGTAGGCGCATCGCCTCCTCGGTCGCCGTCGTCAGGCCGTCCGGGCCGCCTTCGGCTGCGGCGACCAGGGCGAGCTCCCCGATCGCCCGGTCGACCAGCAGGTGGATGGCCGTGTTGCGGTAGAACGCGGCCACCAGGTGCTGGCCCGGCCCGATCGCCCACACCGTGTCGGTGCCGCCGTCGTAGCTCGTGAGCACCCCGGACGCGACCAGCTCCCGGAGGGTGCGGCTGACCGTGTCCCGGTCGGTGAGGTCCGCCGCGCCGGCGACCGGCCGGCGCCGGGACTCGATGTAGGCCGCCATCGGCGCGATGGTCCGCAGCACCCCGTCCAGGGTGAGCGCCCGGTCGGCGGCCAGCATCGCGAGGCAGACGACCGCGGTGACGGTGACCGGGGTCGCCTGGTTGATGCGGTGCGACGTGTCCAGGGCGATCCGCTCGACGACGTGCCGGCCCTGCTGGTCGCCGTCGCGCAGCTCGGCCATCCGCTCGCGGAGCGGGACCGGCTCACCGAAGTCCAGGTAGGCCCGGCCGAGCCGGTTGGCCTGCAGCCGGGCGAAGTTGACCAGCCAGCGGACGTCCTCGGGTCGCTTCCTCGCCCCGCGCGCCTCCGCGGTCATCGCGCCGACCTCGTGCAGCTGCTCGTACACGATGGACACCGGGACGATCAGCGCCTCGGCGTCGGGGGCGGCGTCGAGCGCGTCGGTCACGTAGCGCAGGATGCCGTAGGTCGGTGGCCGCAGCTTGCCCGTGCGGGTCCGGCCGCCCTCGATGGACCAGCTGAGGTTCTGCCTGTTGCGGATCAGCCGGCCGATGTAGGCGCGCAACGTGAACCGGTACACCGGCTGGTCCTGCGTCGCCCGGCGGATGTAGACGATGCCGGAGCGGCGCGCCACATGGTTGACGGGGAAGAGGTTGAGGTTGGCCCCGCCGAGCGTGAACGCCGGGCTGAGCCCGTGCCGGTCCAGCGCCACCGGGACCGCCGCACCGTCCAGGTAGGACCGGTGGGAGAACAGGAACAGCAGTGAATACTTCTGGTCCAGCTGCTGCAGCCGCCGCGCGGCCTCCTCGTCCACGACCAGCTCGTGCGCGCGGAACATCCACGTCGTGAACCTGGACCAGGCGCCCATCGCCCGCGCGGTGTGCATCGCGCCCATCTCGCGCAGATAGCCGGCGGCCTCGGCCGTCACCTCACCCCGGTCGCGCCCGAGCGAGCCGGCCAGCTCGGCCAGCCGGCCGGTGAAGCCGTCATCGGCCAGCAACTGGGCGACCTCAGGGGTGTCCGAGGACATCAACCACCTCCGTCGTGCCAGTCTGGGAGCAGCGACCGATCCCGTCAACAACCGAGGTCCGCGACAGCGACGCGTCCCGCCGAGGCCTGTAGCGTTGGGCGGGTGGCGGACCATGATCCTTCGTGCCGGCTGTGCGGGAGCGGGCTCGATCCGGCGCAGCTGGACGTGCGGGTGCTGCTGCCCGACGTGTTGCTCGACGCGCCCCGGGAGGAATGGGGCAGGGAGCCGCTGCTGGAGGTCTACGGCTTCGGGGCGTTCGTGCGGTGCCTGCTGCCGGTGCACCTGTCCGGTGGGATGCTGCTGACGTTCGGGACGTGGCTCAGCGTGCACCCCGACGACCTGCGGCACGCGCGGGAGGTCTGGCGGACGGCGGACTACCCGTCGCTGGAGCTCGACGGCACCCTCGCCAACGCGATCCAGCCGTGGGGGCAGGCCATCCTCGACGCGCCCGTGCGGGTCGCGGTCCGCAAGGCCGACGAGATCCCCTACGTGGTGGCGAGTCCACATGCGACACTCGGGCGAGTCATCGCCGACGAGTGGGACCGCGACACCGTGCTCGGGTCCCTTGCGACCGCGCTGCCGGTGCCGATCCAGGCTCGGGTGAGCGACGACTGGTCGGTCGAGCGCGGCGCCGGGTTCACCGTCAGGTTGCACGAGGAGTCGCTGCGGTTCGTCGGGCCGGGGCGCACCGTCATCCTCGACATTTTCGGCACCGACCGGGCACAGACCGTCGACGAGGTGCTGGCCACCATGATCGAGGGGGCACCGGCCGCCGACGGGCGGCTCACCGAGCGCGACGGCGGCGAGCTGCGGCACGCCCGCTGGATGGTGGCCGGCGCGCAGCACGAGCTGTACGGCCTGGTGATCCGCCCCGGCAGCATGCTCAGCGTCACCTGCGTCCACGACGACCCGGCCGACCACGAGTGGGCGCTGCACACGTGGCGGTCCGTGCGGTTCCACGGCGAGGTGTAGATTTCCGCGTCGCCCCGTTCGTCGTGTGGGTATGGGTGACTACAACCTTCCGGATGTCGTGTCGCGCGAGGCGTGGCTGGTCGCGCGCAAGGAACTGCTCCACCGCGAGAAGGCGGCGCTGCGGGCGAGGGACGCGCTGAACACGCGGCGCCGCGAGCTGCCGATGGTGCGCGTCGACAAGGAGTACCGCTTCGACGCCCGCGGCCCGTCGCCGTTCTTCACGTGAGCGCTGTCAGCCGGCCGGGGGTGTGGTGGCGGCGGCGATGACCTCGGTCAGCGCGGCGTGCAGCTGCTGGAGCCGCTCGATCGGCATGCCGAGGCGGGCGACGATCGCCGGTGGGATCTTCTCCGCCTCGGCCCGCAGCGCGCGGCCCTCCTCGGTGAGGCCGACCGCGAGGATCCGCTCGTCGGTGGCGGCGCGCTCCCGCGTGATGTATCCGGCCGCCTGCAGCCGCTTCAGCAGCGGCGACAGCGTGGCGGGGTCGAGCTGCAGCAGCCGGGCGAGCTCGTTGAGCGACAGCGGCGAGTGCTGCCACAGCGCCAGCATCACCAGGTACTGAGGGTGCGTGAGGCCCATCGGGTCGAGCAGCGGGCGGTAGACGGCGATGACCGTCCGGGAGGCGACGGCGAGCGCGAAGCACACCTGATGCTCCAGGGCGAGCGGGTTGTCCAGCTCGGTCGAGTGGGTCATCACACCTCCGGTGGGTCCTTCGGCCAGCCTACGACCCTGTCGGAGACGGCCCGGCCTGTGGCACACTGATAGCGCACTAATGTTTAGTACACTAAGGAGTTGTCATGTGGAAGTTCAAGCGCTCCCGCAGCAACCCGGCGGAACCCAAGAAGGACCGCTTCGGCGACGCGATGTTCCAGGTCTTCGGCCCAGCCACCGTCGAGGGCGCGATCCAGGGGTGGAGCCCGGAGGCCAAGGCGCAGTACAAGCGGATGCGGGAGAACTTCAAGCGGACCGCCTCGTCTTAAATCTTCTGTCGATGTTGAGAGAAAGTTCGCTGATCGCGAACGAAACATCTAGACACGGAAATGAAAGCCTCATAGATTGACCGCGCCAGGCATCGGCGTGCCAGGCAACCCGCAGGACATCGATTGCGATGTTCCGCCTGTTGTCCGAGCACGCCCTCCTGGGCGACTGCCGTGCCTCCGGCGGAGCGTCCCGCTCTCCCTGGAGGAACCGTGTCCGTCCCGCCCCGGCGCACGCGCATCCCGATCATGGGTGCGCTCGCCTCCACCCTGCTGTTCTCAGCGCTGGTCCTGCCCTCGGCCGGCGCTTCCGCGGCTCCTCCGCCACAGGAGCCCGGCGTCACCCTGCGCACCTTCGACCTGCAGACACCCCTGAGCGGCCTCTGCACGCTCAAGCCCGCGCAGACGCCGAACGTCGACAAGCTGATGCCGACGATCGACTGGACGACCTCGGCCCAGTTCGGCCTCGAGGACAACTTCACGTCGCAGGTCATCGGCAACGTCAACATCGCCACGGCCGGCAGCTACACGTTCCGGCTGATCAGCGACGACGGCTCGCGTCTCAGCATCGATGACAACGTTGTCATCAACCACGACGGGCTGCACGGCGCGACCACCAAGGACGGCGCCGTCCAGCTGGGCACCGGGTACCACTCGCTGCTCATCGAGTTCTTCGAGGCCGGCGGCGGCCAGCAGCTGACGCTGCAGTGGCAGACGCCCGGCTCGTCGTCGTTCGTGACGGTGCCCAACTCGGTGCTCAGCACCGATGCCGGCGTCGTGCGGGTCACCGCGCCCGGCCGCAAGGAGTGCGAGACGGCCGGCGACTCCCCCGGCGACGGCCTGCCGCTCACCGCGGTGAACCCCAACTTCACGCTGACGAACCTGCGCCCCAACGCGTCGTTCCAGCCGAAGGTCACCGGCATGGACTGGCTCCCCGACGGCCGCCTGGTCATCTGCACCTGGGGCGGCAGCGACCAGTCCGGCACGTCGCAGGCCGGCGAGGTGTTCATCCTCAGCAACACCGGCGGCACGACCTCGCCCGCGAACATCACGACCAAGCGCATCGGCAGCAACCTCAAGGAGCCGATGGGCCTGAAGGTCGTCAACGGTGTGGTGTACGTGTCGGAGAAGCAGCGGCTGACCCGCCTCGTCGACACCAACGGTGACGAGGTCGCCGACCAGTACCAGACCGTCGCGACGATGCCGTTCGACGGCAACTTCCACTCGTTCGCGTTCGGCCTGCTGTACGAGGCGGGCTTCTTCTACCTGAACCTGTCGGTGTCGATCGACTACGGCGGCGCCACCACGAACCCGCAGGGTGTCGTGAACCGGGGCACCACCATCAAGATCAACCCGGCGGACGGGACGTTCACCTACGTCGCCGGCGGCCTGCGCACCCCGCACGGCATCGGCTGGGGCCCGGAGGGCGGCATCTTCGTCACCGACAACCAGGGCGGCTACCAGCCGTCGTCGAAGCTGCTGCACATCAAGCAGGGCCGCTTCTTCAACCACTACCTCAACCCGCAGGCACTGTTCGACGACCAGCCGGTCACCCAGCCGGTGCTGTGGCTGCCGCAGAACGAGATCGGCAACTCGCCGAGCACCCCGCTGTACATGCCGAGCGGCATCTACGCCGGGCAGTTCCTCATCGGTGACGTCACCTACGGCGGCCTGCAGCGGGCCAACGTGGAGAAGGTCAACGGCGAGTACCAGGGCGCGCTGTACCGGATGACGCAGGGCCTCGAGGCCGGCATCTCCGAGGTCGCGCTCGGACCGGACGGCGCGATCTACGTCGGTGGCCTCGGCGCCGGCGGCAACTGGGGCCAGTCCGGCAAGCTCACCTACGGCCTGCAGAAGCTCGCCCCCAACGGCGGCAACACGTTCGACATGCTCAACACCAAGGCGACGGCGAACGGGTTCGAGATCGAATACACCCAGCCGCTGTCGGCGGCCACCGCCACGGCCCTGGCCGCCAAGTACAAGGTGAAGCAGTGGCGCTACGTGCCGACCGCGGCCTACGGCGGCCCGAAGGTCGACGAGGAGACCCTGACGGTGTCCTCGGCGACCCTGTCGGCCGACAGCAAGAAGGTCACCCTGGTCATCCCGGGCCTCAAGGCCGGCCGGGTCGTGCACATCCGCTCCCCCCGGCCGTTCGCCGCCGCCAACGGCCAGTCGCTGTGGAGCACCGAGGTCTGGTACACGCTCAACGCCATCCCCGGCCAGGTCCCGCCGGTCAACCTGGCGCTGGGCAAGCCCGCCACGTCCGACAGCAACTGCTCCACGTCGGAGAAGGCGGCCCGCGCCGTCAACGGCACCACCACCAACGGCAACCTCGACAAGTGGTGCTCGCAGGGCGCCACGAAGTGGCTACAGGTCGACACCGGCACCACCCAGGCCATCAACAAGGTCGTGCTGCAGCACGCCGGCACCGGCGGTGAGAACACGGCCTGGAACACCCGCGACTTCAACGTCCAGGTGAGCACGAACGGCACCGCGTGGACGACGGTCGCGACGGTCACCGGCAACACGGCCAGCACGACCACGCACAACTTCGCCTCGACACAGGCCCGCTATGTGCGGGTCAACGTCACCACGCCGGCCAGTGACGGCAATGCCGCCGCCCGGATCTATGAGCTCGAGGTGTACGGGGGTACGGCGCCGCCGGCCACCGGGAACCTGGCGCTGAACAAGACCGCCACCGCCGACAGCTCGTGCGCCGCGGCGGAGGCACCGGCGCAGGCGGTCAACGGCACCGTCAACGGCGGCAACACCGACAAGTGGTGCTCGCTGGGCGCGACGAAGTGGATGCAGGTCGACCTCGGCTCCACCCAGAGCGTGGGCCGGATCGTGCTCAAGCACGCCGGCGCCGGCGGGGAGAACAACGCCTGGAACACCCGCGACTTCAACCTGCAGTACAGCACCAACGGCACCTCGTGGACGACCGTGGCAACCGTCACCGGCAACGTCCTGAGCTCCACGACGCACGACTTCACCGCCGTGCAGGCGCGGTACCTGCGGCTCAACATCACCACGCCGGCCAGCGACGGCAACGGCGCCGCCCGCGTCTACGAGTTCGAGGCGTACGCGTCAGGCGGCGCCGACCCGGGCCGGGTGGTGCTGTTCAACGGCTCGAACATGAACAACTTCGAGGGCTCCGGCGGCAGCGCGGTCACGTGGCCGCTCGGCAACGGCGGCGTCGAGGTGTTCGGTGGCGACATCCGCAGCAAGGAGAGCTTCGGCGACTTC
Source organism: Dactylosporangium sp. NPDC005555 (assembly GCF_040605635.1). Lineage (NCBI taxonomy): Bacteria > Bacillati > Actinomycetota > Actinomycetes > Micromonosporales > Micromonosporaceae > Dactylosporangium > Dactylosporangium sp. NPDC005555. Next base: position 121,245 of record NZ_JBEXDG010000009.1, on the reverse strand, counting down.
AAGCTGCACATCGAGTTCTGGCTGCCGAACCTGCCCGGCAACGTCACCGGGCAGCAGAGGTCCAACAGCGGCATCTACCTGCAGGACCGCTACGAGCTGCAGGTGCTCGACTCGTACGGGGTCGCCTCGGCACCCGGCATCGACACCTGTGCGTCGATCTACAACAAGATCGCGGCCACGAGCAACGCGGCGACCGCACCGGAGACGTGGCAGACGTATGACGTGACGTTCCGCGCGGCCCGCTACAACGGCACGACGAAGACCGAGAACGCCCGGGTCACCGTCGTGTGGAACGGCGTGACCGTGCACAACAACGTGGCCATCGACGGTCCGACCGGCAACGGCGCCGCCGAGGGCCCGGGCACCGGCAAGATCCGTCTGCAGGACCACGGTGACGCCGGCGCGAACCTGTACTACCGCAACATCTGGGTCGAGCCCGTCAGCTGACCCACCATGACCGGGGGCGGTGCCGCGTCGCGGTGCCGCCCCCTTTCACATCACGCTTTCACATCGCGGTGAAGACGACCGCCCGGCCGGCGGTGGCGGCCCGGTCGTAGAACGCCCGGATGTCGGCGAAGTTCCCCCAGGTGTACTCGAAGTCCCGGTCGTCGCCGGCGCCGGCGTAGTCGTCCTTGTCGAACGCGTCGAACCGCTCGCGCAGCCACGCCCGGTCCAGACCGCGCAGGGCCGCCGCCACGTCGCGCACCTGTTCGGCGGTGACGTGCACGACCCAGTACTCCTCGTGCAGGTCCTCCCCGCCGAGGATCGCGTGCGACAGCGGGTACTCGTCGCCCAGACAGCGGTGCAGGGCATCCCACGCCTTGTCGGAGTCGACCTTCATGGACTCGTCGTCCCAGTCCTCCCCAAGGTCTTCGACGAGGTCGCCCACCTCGTCGTTCCTGGCTGCCTTGAGCAGCGCCTTCTCCTGCTCCGCCGTGACGGCGAAGTGCACTCCCAACATGCCCGGGATCGTACGCACCGCAGGTTGACGCAACCATCAGATTGCTATACGTTCGTAGCAACTGATTGGTTGCTATATGGAGGTCGACATGACGTTTCCCGACCGGATCGAACGCACGCTGCAGCTGGCCCACTCGCCGGAGAAGGTGTGGGCGGCGCTGACCACCGCCGAGGGCCTCGGCACCTGGTTCGGCAACCGCGCCGAGATCGACCTCCGGGTCGGCGGAAAGGCCAAGCTCATCTGGGACAGCGGCGACACCGCCAGCCTGACCATCGAGCGCGTCGAGCCGCCGCGCGTCTTCGCCTACACCTGGCCGCTCTACGGCCTGCCCGAGGACGATCCGCGCCGCAACCTCGTGGAGTTCACGCTGGAGCCGACCGGCACCGGCACCACGCTGACGATGGTCGAGACCGGCTTCGCACAGCTGCCCGGCGAGGCCGGTCAGACCGCCTACACGGGCAACACCAAGGGCTGGACCAGCGAGCTCGGCGAGCTCGTCGCATACCTCGATGGGCAGGCCTGACCCGGAGGCGGTGGCGCAGGAGGTCTTCGTCGCCCTGGCCGACCCGAGCCGGCGGGGGATCCTCGCCGCGCTCGCGGCCGGCGGCCCGGCGACCGCCACCCAGCTCGCCGCCCGGCTGCCGATCACCCGGCAGGCGATCGCCAAGCACCTGGCCCTGCTCGCGGACGCGGGCCTCGTCGTCGCCGAGCCGGGCGAGCGGCGCCGGATCCGCTTCCGCCTGGACTCCGCGTCGATGAAGGTGGCGCAGCAGTTCCTCGCCGCCCTCGCCCGCGACTGGGACGGCCCGCTCACGGCCCTGCGGGACCGGCTCGGCGATCCGCGGCAGGCCGGTCCTCGTGGCCGTCAGGTGTGAGCCGCCGCGCACCCCGTACACCGGGCGCGGCGGCCACCGCCTCGCGCCCGGCGATGAGCGGGCCACTCGCCCCCGCGACCCGCCGGTGGCCTGCGAAAACCTTCCCCGGCGGGCACCCCGGACGGCGCCGGCCGCGGCCGCCGGCGGTCCGTCCGGGATCGGACTCCGGCCGCATGCGCGGACGGCTGGTAACGTCCAACTTGTGGATCTGCTTCGCGTGGAACACCGTCACGTGCAATTGGCCGACGTCGACTTTTCCGGTCGTTCGTTCGACACTTTCGGCGCCTATGGCGGGTCTTTCCTGCGATGTAACTTCACGGAAACGACATTCGGGAAGTTCAGCGTCGGGCACCAGGGCCAGACGCGGTTCGTCGACTGCACCTTCCGACGCACCAGGTTTCCGCTGGGCAACACATATCTCGGTGATGCGCGCTTCGAAGGCTGCCTGTTCGACCATGCCCGCATCCGCGAGCTTGACACCGAATGCGCCGAATTCGTCGATTGCGTGTTCCGCGGCCGGGTGTGGCACACCGTCTTCTGCGGCGCCCCCGGCGACGGGTGGACCGGACCGCCGGGCCGGGACAGCAACGAGTGGCGCGGCAACGACTTCTCCGACGCCGAGCTCGTCGACGTGGACTTCCGCGACATCGACCTCGGCGCGCAGCGCTGGCCCACCGACGCCGACGAGTACGCACTGATCGACCGCGTCGACGAGCGCACGGCCGAGGCGACCGCCGCGATCCGCGACGCCCCCGCCGGCTCGTGGCCCGACCCGCTGCTCGCCGCGCAGGCGGTCGACTTCGTGCGCACCGGCCGGCCGCGCGACCCGAAGGGCTTCGTGCTGATCCGCCGGCGGGAGCTCGGGCACCGGCTGCCGCCGCAGGTCCGGGACCGCCTGTGGGCACTGCTGGTGACCGCCTACAGCAACGACCAGGAGCAGGCACCCGCCCCGCGGTGACCGCCTACACCGACGACCAGGAGTAGAGCGCCCGGCCCTCGGTGACGGCCGACCGGGCCAGCCCCGCGAGGGCGACGAGCCGCTCCGCCTCCCAGGCCTCCAGCAGATACTCGTCCGCGTAGTCGCGGATCTGCCCGTCGCCGATCCTGGCGAGGGTGTCGACGAGCTCCGCGTTGATCCTGGCCGTCCACGGCCCCAGAAACTCCGCGTCGGGGATGCCGCCGAGCGGCTCGTCCCTGCCGAACTCACTCGGGTCCCGGCCGTCGATCTCCGCGGCGAACTCCTCGACCTCGAGAATCCAGCCCTTGCAGTCGACATACGGCCAGTCGTTGCCGGCGGGGCCGGCGTCGAAGTCCAGCGCGGCGAGCTCCTGCGCGGTGGCGGCGAAGTAGTCCATCATGACGCCCACACCGCTGACACTATCGTGACCGCGCGTCCCCGGCAGCGCTCGTCACGCCTCCCGCGCGCCGAACCAGAGATCGATTCCGAACCATGCCCTGGTCCGGCCGCCCAGCAGGACGACGAGGAACGCCGCCCGCCACAGCAGAAACCAGAAGGTCGCCTCGACGGTGCTGGTCGCCCACGCGTCGAACAGCGCGTGGACGAAGCTGCCGCCGTACACGACCAGCAGCGTCCACCACACCCAGGGCCGCGCCCGCCACATCGCCCACGCACCGGCCAGGTAGGCGAAGCCCAGTACCGCGTACGTCCACGCGGGCAGCCCGGAGTAGGGCCCCTCGTCGGCGGTGAACGCGCACATCAGTGCGCTGACCGCCAGGAACAGCAGTAGCAGGACCAGCACCTTGATCCGCCTCGGCCGGGCGGGCCCCGCCGCCGTCATCTCCGTCACGTCGGCATTGAACCATCCGCGACCCCGGTGGACGGGGCCGCGCGGATGAACGGACGTGGATAGCATGCGCGGCGTGGACGCGCTGAAGGCACACCGGGCCGAGCTGGAGCACCTCGCCGGCGACGACGTACTGCTGGCGGCGGTGCACTGCCAGAAGGCGTTCGGCGCCGAACGGCTGCAGCGCTCGCCGCGGGAGATGGAGCAGCTGCTCGCCGCCCTGCCGCGCGGGGTGAGGGACGCGGCGGCGGCCGCCTACCGGGCCGAGCCGGAGCCCTCACCCGAGAAGGCGTGGGAGCGGGTCGTCGCGGTGCTCGTCGGCGCCGACTCGGTCATCCGGCTCGACGTCGAACGCGCGATCGGCGGGTCGGCCGTCACCGGCGGGGACGACTCGTGCGCGGCCCGCCTCGACCGCGGTATCCGCGACGCCACCATGGTCCACTGCGTGGTCACGGACCGGCGGCTCGTCCTGGCCGACATGACCGACGACCTGCGCGGCTTCCGGCTGCGGGCGGAGGTGCCCCGGGGGGCGGTGCTGCGGGCCCGCCGCGAGGGGAGGTTCCTGCAGCGCGGCCGGGTCGTGATCGACTTCGCCGACCTGTCGCAGCTGGCACTGCTCACGGGCGTGTTCCTCACCCGCCGCGCGGACGAGCTCGTCGCGGCCCTGACCGGGGGCACCCCGCGGTAGGCGTCGACCGCCCTGCCCGCGAGAAGTTGATCACCTTCGCGTTTCGCCGCACCCCCGCTGATCAGCACCGCAGGGGTCCGGCGGGGGTCGCTTCGATTGACACACCGGTACGCCGTCCGTACCGTCCGAAACGAAACGTGACAGTGAACGGAAGCCGGTGCAAGCCCGGCACGGTCGCGCCGCTGTAACCACGCACCCGTGGGAGTCAGACCCGGCCACTGTCACGACAACGCTCGATGGGACGCGAAATCCCGCAGGAGGCTGCACAGATGGCATCGATCTCGGCTCTTCCCACCCCGGTCGCCGCGCCGGCCCCGATCCCGCTGCGGCAGATCCTGCCGTGGGCGACGTTCGGCGTCGTGCTCGCCGTCGTCCTGCTCTACTTCGTCGGCGCCGAGCAGGGCATCACGTCCGTCATCGCCGGTGAGACCGTGCACGAGTTCGTCCACGACGGCCGGCACCTGCTCGGCTTCCCCTGCCACTGAGACGGGGAAGCCGACATGCTCAACGCCCGCACCCTCCTGGTCCGCGGGATGATCGCCGGCGCCGTCGCCGGGGTCGCCGCGTTCCTGTTCGCCTACCTGTTCGGCGAGGGCCCGATCAACGACGCGATCGCGTTCGAGGAGGCCCACGCCGCGCCGCTGCCCGCCGGTGAGCACGAGCACGAGCTCGTCAGCCGCGGCGTGCAGAGCACCGCCGGTCTTGCCACGGCCTCCGTCGTGTACGGGGTGGCGCTCGGCGGCCTGTTCGCCATCGTTGTCGCGATCACCCTCGGCCGGATCGGGCGGATCAGCGCCCGGGCGACCGCCGGGCTCGTCGCCCTCGCCGGGTTCGTCGGGGTGGCGCTCGTGCCGTTCCTGAAGTATCCGGCCAACCCGCCGGCCACCGGCAACCCGGACACGCTGCAGCAGCGCACCGGCCTGTTCTTCCTGATGATCGTCATCGGGGTCGCGACCGTGATCGGCGTCGCCGTCGTGACCCGGTCGCTGCAGGCCCGCTACGGCACCTGGAACGCCGCGACGGCGGCGGTCGTCGGTGGCGTGGTCGTCGTCGGTATCGCGATCGCGCTGCTGCCTGCGGTCAACGAGGTGCCGGACGGGTTCGCCCCGATCCTGCTGTGGAAGTTCCGCCTCGCCTCGCTGGGCACGCAGGCGGTCAACTGGGCCACGCTCGGCCTGCTGTTCGGGTACCTCACCGAGCGCAGCCAGCGTGCGGCGACCGCGGTCGCCGCGCAGCCGGTCGCCGTCTGATCCTGTGGTCTCCACGTGCGGCGGGGCCGTCGGGCTCCGCCGCACGGCCACTTCTCAGCACCATCGAATTAGGTTAGCCTAACCTGGAGTTCGATCTCCGAGGAGGCGACCGTGTCGACGGACGAGATGCAGGCGGGGCCGTTCTCCACCGCGGTGCGCACGCTCACCGGCGGCGTGCACCGCGACGCCGAGCGGTCCAGGTTCCTCGACGACCTCGTCGCCGGGACGCTGCCGCTGACCTGCTACGCCGCCATGGTCGCCCAGCACTGGCACATCTACGCCGCGCTGGAGCAGGCCGCCGACGCGATGCGCGACGACCCGGTCGCCGGCGCGTTCGTCCACGATGGACTCACCCGGCTGCCGGCGCTCGAGGCCGACCTGGACGCACTCCTCGGCGAGGACTGGAAGACGCGCAGCGCACCAGTCCCGGCGACGATCCGCTACGTGCACCGGCTCCGCGACGTGTGCCGCACCTGGTCCGGCGGGTTCGTCGCGCACCACTACACGCGCTACCTCGGCGACCTGTCCGGCGGGCGGTTCATCGCGGCGGCGGTCCGCAAGGCCTACGGGCTGCCCGGCGTCACCGGGACGAGGTTCTACGAGTTCGACGGCATCGGCAGCCCTGCCGCGTTCAAGGCGCAGTACCGCGACACCCTCGACGCCGCCGCGTGGTCCCCGGACGAGCGCCGCCGCGTCCTGGACGAGGTGCTGGTGGCGTACCGGCTGAACATCGACGTCCTGCACGACCTGGCCCTGGGCGGCACGTCGTCCCGGGCCGCCTGAAGGAGCATCCACGATGGGGCAACCGTTCACCGCCGACGTCATCGACGCGGTCCGCCGGCACATGAACGACGACCACGCCGCCGACAGCCTGCTGATCTGCCGCTCGCTCGGCGGGCAGCCGTCCGCGACGGCCGCCGCCATGACCGGCATGGACGGTGACGGCATCGACTTCACCGCCACGGTCGGCGGCGCGCCCGTCGAGGTCCGGGTGCCGTTCGCCCGCCCGCTGACCGCCCGGGCCGAGGTGCGTCCCGAGGTCGTCCGCATGTACCAGGACGCCTGCGCCGCCCTCGGCGTGCCCGCCCGGCACTGACCCACCGGCGGCGGGGCGGCGGGGCAAGGGGCGGCGGGCGAGGGCGGCGCGTTGGATGATGGCGGGATGTGGCCGGCGGAGCAGGTGCCCGGGTGGACCGGACGGCGGCGGTGGTGGGAGGTCGCGGTCCCGCTCCTGCTGACGTTCGGCGGCTGGACCCTCGTCGTGGGCGTGCAGCTGGCCAGCCACTGGCTCTACTACCTGTGGTTCTTCTTCGCCCTGTACGGGCTGCTGCTCGGCGGGGCGGGCCTGATCGCCGTCGCCCTGTCCGCGCTCGGGGTCACGGCCCTGTGGAGGCTCCGCGGGCCGAGGTGGGCGGTGCCCGTCCTGGTGTGCGCCGTCCTGACCCCGCTGGTGCTGCTGCCCGCCTGCTGGTGGCTGCTGCCGGTGGACCTCGGGTACTGAGCCCGGGCCCTCAGTGGACCCGGGCGGGGTCGACGTCGCGCTGGTTGGCGCAGGCGGTGCACTGGACGGTGTGCTTGACCTGCAGCGGGATCAGCGGGATGAAGAACAACGAGAGTTTGAGGGTCCGCTTGTACAGCGGGTGCGCCACCGTGTTGCCGCAGTGCGGGCAGCGCAGGGTCAGCGTGCGCAGGTGCTTCACCCGCCAGCCCCAGCCGAAGATCACCACGCGGCCATCGTAGCGGCACGCCGTCTACCGTTGCCGGGCGCGGCGTTCCGAGGCGTGCACGAGGACCGAGCACCACATCCGGTACGGCCGCCAGGCGTCGGTCACGCGGGCGATCTCGGCGGCCGAGGGAGTGGCCGGCAGGCTGTACAGACGGCGCATGCCCGAAATGGTGAGCTCGTCGCCCGGCAGCGTGTCCACGAGGCCTGCGCCGCGCATCACGATCGCGGTGGCGAAGTAGTCGCCGACGCCGCGCAGCCGGCGCACGTCGGCGAGGGCCTCCCCGACCGGCAGGCTCCGCAGCCGGGCACGGTCGAGCCGGCCTTCGAGGGCCGCCTCCGCGATGCCGTGCAGGCGGCGCACCTTTTCGTCGTCGACGCCCGGGATGTCGGTGATGCGCAGAAGCCGCTGCGGTGCGGGGAACGCGTGCACGGTGACGCCGCCGACCTCGAACGCCTCACCGTGCTCGCGGGCCATCCGCTGCCGGATCGCGCGGCCCTGCTCGATGCGCATCCGGTGCGCGATGATGAAGGCGCAGGCCGCCTCGTACGGCGAGTGGAACAGCACCGGCCGCACGTGCGCGTGCTGCCGCTGCAGCTCGCCGATGACCGGGTCCCGCTCGCCGACCTGCGCGTATCCGCTGCCGTCGACGTCGAGGGACAGCACCGCCAGGGCCTGGCGCCAGGCGTCCTGCGGCCCCTGCCCGGTGACGGTGTCCGGTCCTGTCTGCCGCAGCAGCACGGCGGCGGAGTGGGTCCACCCCTCGACGGGGAACGCCATGATGATCGTGCGGTCGTCGCCGACCGGCCGCATCCAGCCTCCGAAGTACTCGCTCTGCCTGGCCATGTCGTACGGGCCGGTGATGTGCGCTTCCATGCCCCGCAGCATGGACTCTTGAACAAGACACCTGCTGTCATGTTTCGCGGATAGTCTCGGCGGATGCGCGCCGATCGCCTGTTGTCACTGGTCCTGCTCCTGCAGGCCCGCGAGCTCGCAACGGCTCCGGACCTGGCCGCCCGGCTCGGGGTGTCGGTGCGGACCGTCATGCGCGACGTCGAGGCGCTGAGTTCCGCCGGGATCCCGGTGTACACCGCACAAGGGCGCGGCGGAGGAATCCGGCTGCTCGACACGTACCGGTCCGGCCTGGCCAACCTGAGCCGGGCGGAAGGCGCGGGCCTGGCCGTCGGGCAGTCCCGCCTCGCGGGCGAGCTCGGCCTCGGCGACGCCCTCGACACGGCCATCGAGAAGATCACCGGCGCCGGCGGACAGGCATTGCGCGGCGGGCTGTCCCAGGGCCGCCGGCACGTCATCGTCGACGTCGACCCGTGGATGCGCGCCGGCGAGCCCGTGCCCCTGCTCCCCCGCATCCACGACGCCCTGCTGCGTGGCGTCTGCCTGTCACTCGACTACCAGGACAGCGACGGCTCCCGCTCGCAGCGCACGGTGGCGCCCGCCGGCCTGGTGGCGAAGGCCGGGATCTGGTATCTGATCACGTCGGAGCCCGCGCTGGTGCGGGTGTCGCGCGTGCGGTCCTGCACGGCGCTGCCGTCGCCGGCGGTCCTGCCGGCCGACTTCGACCTGGACGCGGCCTGGGCGATGCTGCGGGACAGGGTGGAGGTGCGGCCGCGCGCGCTGTCCGTCGTCGTGGCGGCGGCGCCGGACGCGGTCGCCATGGTGCGCCGGCTGCTCGCCCGTCACCTGGACCCGTCCGACGACGGCCGCGCCGCTGACGTGCGGCTCGCGTTCGCCGGGCCGTCGCACGCGGTCGGGAGCCTGCTGGGGCTCGGCACGCGGGTGGAGGTGCTCGACCCGCCGGCGGTCCGCGATGCCCTGCGGACCGCCGCGCAGGCAGTGGCAGATCTCTACTCGCCGCGAACGGGCAGCTCGCTGAGCAGGGTGAACTCGAACTCGATCTGACTGGCGTCCGCCGCGTCGTCCGGGGTCACCAGGTAGGACTCGACCCGGAAGCCCAGGTTGAGCACGTCCGCGGCCCGGATGTGCTCGACCAGCTCCTCCGCGGCCGTGAAGTAAGCGGTGTAGATGACCGACGGCCCGTCGTTCAGCTCACCGACGGTCTCCTCGGCCTCAACGTCGCCGGGGGTCTCAGCTGCAATGTCAACAGTCACGAGCGGGGAGCGTACGCGCCCCTGTGGTACACCGCACCACGGGCGGGGAAATGTCGGTGGTCGCCAGTATGCTCTGGTCGCTTGGTAGGAAGATCAGACTGGGAGCACCGACCACATGCAGCTGCGACGCATCATCCTGGCCCTGTCCGCTGTCGTCGCGCTGACCGCGGCCTGCTCCTCGGACCCCGGCTCGACGTCCGCAGCCGGCTCGTCCGCCCCGTCCGCCGTCGCCTCCGCCCCTGCCGCCGGCGCGAGCGCCGCCGCGAGCCAGCCCGCCGACGTGAAGGCCAACACCGAGGCCGTGTGCAAGGCCGTCATCGCGGCATACGACAAGGAGAAGGAAGAGCTCACCGCCATCCTCGGCGAGGTGATCATGGCCAGCGTCAAGGAGGACAAGGCCGCCCTCGCGACCGCCAAGGCGAAGGGCCAGGTCGTCATCGACCGCCTCGACACCGCGGTCGACGCTGAGCTCGCCAAGGCCGCGGACCCGCAGGCCAAGGCCGCACTGCGGAACTTCGTCACCGCCTTCTCGAAGATCCTGGCCGCGGACAACTTCGCCAACAGCGACTTCGAAGCAACCCTCGACAAGGCCACGACCGAGGCCACGAAGTACTGCCCCGCACTGACCGCCTGACCGCCGCCCGCCTGACGTTGTTCGCCCGCCTGACGCGTGCGGTGGTGAAGACCTGCCACTGCGTTGTGCCTGGGGCGAATTCCGCTTGAGTGGGATCGTGGCGGGTACCACCTCCGGATCGCACCACGCGGAGGAGGGGCGAGGTCATGGTGGACGATCTGGGGGCCGGTGGCTCGGGGCGCGCCGGTCCGGTGCACGGTGCCGGCGTGGCGACGCGGCTCGTGTGGCGGCCGAGCGACGGCGGGGACGTCAGTGTGGTCGGGCGGGCGCGGGCTTGGTTGCGCGCGGCGTTGCCGACGCTGGTCGGGCGGAGCACCCGCCGGTATCTGCACGACGACACCGAGCTGTTGCTGTGCGAGCTGGTGACCAACGCGCTCGTGCACGGTGGGGGTGTCACCGCCGTCGAGCTGCGGCATGTCGGGCAGGCGTTGCGGGTCAGCGTCCGCGACGGCGGGGCGGAGGCGCCGATCGTCCGTGATGTGCCGCCGGACGCGGACTACGGTCGCGGGCTCGCGCTGGTCGAGGCGCTCGCGAGCCGGTGGGGTGTCGACCGCAGCCACGCCGAGCCGGGCAAATGCGTCTGGCTGGAGCTGCCCGTGCACCCGGGCGACACCGGTCAGCGATTGACGTAGGCGGCCAGGCCGCCGAGGTCCTCGGCGGACCACGGTCGCGGGCTCACGCTGATCGAGGCGCTCGCGAGCCGGTGGGGCGTCGACCGCAGCCACACCGGGCCGGGCAAATGCGTCTGGCTGGAGCTGCCCGTGCACCCGGGCGACACCGGTCAGCGATTGACGTAGGCGGCCAGGCCGCCGAGGTCCTCGCTGGCGATGAAGACGGACCGGACGTTCATGATGGCTTCCTCGACGTGGGCGGGGCAGCCCCAGGCGGCGTCGCCCCACGAGTCGGCAATCTTCAGCTCGGCGGGGGCCGGGCAGCCGGCGGAGCCGCCGAGCTGGCAGTGGGTCGGGTGGGGCGCGGGAGCCTGTGCCTCGGCGGCGGTGCGCATCTGCGCGGCGAGCTCCGCGGCGGCCGCGGCCCGCTCCTCGGCCGCGGCGCGCAGGTCGCGCTCCGCCGCGACGGCCTTGGCCAGGGCGTCGTGGGCCGCCTTGGCGCGCGCCTCGGCGGCCAGCTGCGCCTGCTCGATCTGGTGGCGCTCGATGGCCAGGGCGGCGGTGCCGGCGAAGACACGGGCGAGCGCCAGGTCGGCGTCCTGCGGGACGCGCGGCGTGCGGTGATACATGGCGAACGTGCCCAGCAGGCCGCCGTCGCGGGCCAGGATCGGGGTGGACCAGCAGGCGGCCAGCCCGGCCCTGCCGGCGAGGTCCCGGAAGTCGGCCCAGAACGGGTCGGTGGTGATGTCGGTGACGATGACCGGTTCGCGCCGGTGGGCGGCGGTGCCGCAGGAGCCGACGCCCTCGCCGGTGGCGATGCCGTCGATCGCCGCGTTGTAGAAGCCGGGCAGGCTGGGGGCGGCGCCGTGGCGCAGGTGCAGGCCGTCGGGGTCGGCGAGCAGGACGGAGACGAGGACCTCCTGCCGTGCGAGGCTCTCGATGGAGCGGGCCATCCCGTCGAGCACCTCGGTCAACGGCGCCTGGCGGGCGATCTGCTCGAGCAGGACGCGATGCTCGGCCATCAGCCGCTGGGCGTGCCTGACCTGGGTGGTCTCCACGCCGACGACCTGGATCCCGGTGACGTCGCCGGCGGCGTCGCGGCGCGGCTCACACGTGAAGTCGAAGAACGCCTCCCGCAGGTCCAGCTCGATCCGCACGTCGCGGTCGGTGCGGGGCTCGCCTGTGCGGTACACCTCATCCAGCAGCTCGACGAAGCCCGGACCGGCCATGAGCGCGTCCGCGACGGCGGAGAACGCCGGGTTCGCCGTCTCCACCAGGTGCTCCGGCCCGCGCAGCGACGCGAACAGGGCGATGGACTGCCCGAACAGCGCCCGAAGGTCCTCCGAAGTCATGCCGTGCTGCCTCTCATCCATCCGCCTTCGCGTGGAACGCACGAAGCCGCACCAACCTACGGTACGGAGCGGGCAGCCGCAGGGGGACCGCATCCGGCGGGCCGCCGGGGTCCTGCCAGGGGCGGCCTCCCGGCCTGGTCGGGTGCGTGCCCGTGACACCCGTGACCAGCGAATACAGGCTGGTCTCGGCCGCGATGAACAGCCGGTTGCGTTTGGCGCCGCCTCGGGAGACGAGGGGCGCGGGCGGTGGCTATCCGGTCACGGAGTGCCCGCCTGCCAGGATCGTCTGATAGCGGCCGATGTAGTCGGCGTCCACGGCAGGCAGCGGACCCTTGTCGTGGTCGGCGAACCACAACTCGTTCTCCAACCAGAACCGGCACAGGAACGTCTCGAACGACTCGCCGCAGAACACGAGCGCCTCCGGCCCGCCCTCGGCATCCTCGGACTCGTCCTCGTCCGGGTCGTAGAACTCCGGCGAGCACAGCACGGCGTGGTCGCTGCCGTCGGCGGTGACATACAGATACCAGAACAGGCAGCCCTGCTGGTCGGCGAGGAACCTGACCAGATAGCCGTCGGCGCCAGGCGCCCGGACCGGCGCCTCGCTGACGTCGACATAACACGCGGTGCACGACCGGACCCGCTGCTGCAGCGCCGGATCGCCCAGGAACCTCACGAACGCCGGCGGCAGGGTGATGCCCCCGGCCGCGCAGGCGGCCTCCAGCGCCGGCAGCTCGGCCGCCGGCGAGGACCCGATCCCCCATTCGCCGGGTGCGGGCTGCGCGGCGAGCCACGCCAGGTCACCGGTCATCGGGAACGGCACCGGCGGCAGCTCCTCGAACGAATACCTGCCGTAGGTGTGCCACGTGTCCCGGCCGAGGCCCCACCAGAATGGACGAAACGGCGAATCCTCTGCCCGCACCGGACCTCCTCGCATCAACCTGAGGCCGCCAAGATAACGCCGGGGTACGACAAGAATCGCGTGAGCCAACGCGGGGGCCGGTGCGCCGCCCGCGTGGTGCGGCGGGTGTCACGCCACGCGATCCACGCCGTGCGCAGCCGCGGTGAGGTGACGGCCTCGCCGCGGCGCCGCGCCCGCAGCTGCCCGACGAGCCATCCGGGGGCGGCGGCCTGCTCGACGGCGAGGCTCTTGGTGAGCAGGTGGCCGGTCCGCAGCGCGTACCGGCCACGCGCCATCGACGTGAGCCCCAGATCGGCCATCATCGGGTCGAGGAAGATCCACGGCCGGCGGGCCGCCCACGTCCAGTAGCCGACCAGTTCGGCGCGGGCCGCGTCGCGGACGTCGTCGCCGGTCATGGCCGGCAGCAGCTCCCGCGGTCGGCGGCCGAAGGTGGCGTACCCGTGCAGGACCAGCTCGGCCCTGGTCACGCCCGACACGATGCGCCGCACCAGCTGCCCGTGCGTCCACGTCGGGTGGAGGGCACCGGCGTCACCCAGCGTGGCGGCGCAGACGTAGGCGCAGCCGAGGTCGAGGCCCGCGGCCGTGGTCGCGTCGAGGCGCCGGTGCAGCGCGGTCAGCTCCGCCTGCCGGGCGTCGCCGACGGGTCCGTCGGTGACGGCGACCAGGTCGAGGTCGCTGACGCCCGGCAGGTAGTCGCCGGTGGCCAGCGAACCCGCGACGAGCAGGTCGCTGACCCAGCCGAGGGCCCGCAGCCCGGCGCCGAACTCGGCGAGGGCTACCGCGTGGTCGGGCATGTCCAGCGCACCATGTCGTACGGTCCCTTGAGGTCGAGGTCGGTCTGCAGCTGCGGCGGCATCAGGGTCCCGACCGCGGTGGCACCGTCAGCGGTGATGCCGGCGGAGAGCAGCAGCGGTGCCCGGGCCGGGTCCAGGGCCGGCAGCGGCGTCACGGTCCCGCCGCGCCAGACCGACGGCGTGCCGGTGGCGTCGCGGCCGACCCCGATCATGACCCCGGTCGCGCTGACGGTGAGCGGCGCGAACCCGTCCAGCTTCTCGAACCCGCCCGACACCAGGTTCCATCGCAGATATCCGGCCGGCGGATCGAGCCCGGGGCCGGACGACGACAGCGTGTGATCGTATCCGCCCGGACCGATCGCCCACGGGCCCGCCATCGCCGTCGCCCCGGTCGTTTCGTTCTCCTCCGGGGCCGGGATCGGGAGCATGGCGCCCGTCCCGTCGGCGTTCCATCGGAACGGCCGGCTGAGGACGTACACGTCCCGGTGGATCCGCACGGTACCGATGATGACACCGTCGTCCGAGATGGCGTTGGCCTCGTGCTGCCACCAGTCCGCCCGGCCGGACTCGAGCAGCTTGAACCCACCGGTGGCGGGCCACAGGACCGGCAGGTCCTCGGTGCTGCCGCCGAGCTTCGGCAGGTCGTTGCCGGAGACGACGCCGACGATGTCGCCGTGCGCGTTGATGCCCCGGGCGGCGCTGAACATCGTGCCCGCCGGGGTCGGCAGCATGCTGACCTTGCCGTCGCGGTACACCGCCGCCTGCCTCGCGCCGGTACTGCCGGGGGCGGTGCCGGCGACGACGCCGCGGGTGTTGACCGCGATCGGGGAGAACGACCTCGCCGCGGCGGGCCGGCTCAGCCCGCCGTCGGTCCAGAGCAGCAGGCCGGAGGTGTTCGTGCCGGAGGAGTACCGGCCGACGATGTACTTCCCCGACGGGTCGATCGTGGTCACCACCCGGCGTGCCGCGTCGACCCCGGCCGGCGCGGGCAGCGGCTCGGCCGTGCACGTCAGGGGCGGGTCGGTCGGCCGTACCGCTGACGGCGACGGCCTCGGCGGAGCGGGCTGGGTGTGCCGGTCCGGCGCCGCGACCGCGACCGCGACGAGGACCAGCGCGGTGGCGACCCCGGCGGCCGCGACGATGCGCAGGCGCCGGTTGCGGACCTTCCGGCGCGCGGTCACGATCACACCCTCGGCGCTCAGCAGCGTCGGCGTGACGTCCTCCCCGGCCGCGTACGCGCGCAGGGTCTCCTCGGCGCTCACAGGGAACTCCTCAGCCGCAGCTCGCCGATGTCCCGCAGCGTGCGCAACGCCGCCGCGGTATGGCTCTTCACCGTGTTCTCCGACCGCCCGATCGCCGCCGCGACCTCGGCGATCGGCAGGTCGCACAGGAACCGCAGCACGATCACCAGCCGCTGCCGCTCCGGCAGCCGGCGCAGCGCCTGCCGGATGGCGAGCCGGTCGTCGACGAGCGTGTCCCCGCCCTCGACGGCCGCGTCGGGCGCCTCGGCCCGCAGGAAGACCTTCGCCCACGGGCGGCGCTGGTCGGCCAGGCACGCCCGCACCACCATCGTGTGCACGTACGCGTCGAGGTTGTCCAGCTGCCCGCGCCGCGACCAGCGCCGGTACAGCGTCGTCAGCGCGTTCTGCACCGCGTCCTCGGCCCGGTGCCCGTCGCCGAGGACCAGGTACGCGGCCCGGTACAGCCTGGGCAGCCGCGACCTGACGTACTCGACGTACTCGCGCTCATCGTCGGCCTCCACCCGTGCGGTCCCCTTCCATGGCCTACCCACGGCCTCTCTGACCAGTAGATGCACGGCGATGCCGGAAAGGGTCAGTCCCCGGCCAATTCTGTCAACCTCGGATCCGGGGCGCCGGAAGCGCAGCAGCATCCCCGCGCGGATCGTCAGCTCCCGCAGCTGCTCGTCGGTCAGCGGTTTCGCCTCGACGGTCGTCATGAGTTCCTCCTCGTGCCGGCCGGACCGCCACCGCGGCGATCCCCCTGCATCGAGCCTCAGCCGTCCGGACCGGCCTTAACGGAACTTGACACAACTGGCCGCCCTACCGCCGGCCCAGGGCGGCGTACACGGCGGGTGGCGGGTCTGCCGAGCTCGTCATGGAGCTTGCCCGTCCCGCGATGACGCTACGATCGAGGTGTTCGTCACCGTCGCTGGTCCACCCACTCCACGGGGGTCGCCATGCAGCACGCGCAGCCGGATCTCACCGTCGGCGAAAAGCTGAAGTTCTATCGGCAGCGGTCCGGCAAGTCCCGGACGGTCGTGGCCGGGCTGGTCGGGCGGTCCGCCGAGTGGGTCAAGGCGGTCGAGAACGGCCGGCTGCTGCCACCGCGCCTGCCGATGCTCAACCGGCTCGCCACTGCCGTCAACGTCACGGTCGCCGACCTGCTCGACAACACCGAAGCGCCCGGCGAGGCGTTCGACGGGCCCAGCCATACGGGCCTCGCCGAGGTGCGCTCGGCGATGAACACCTTCTCCGTTCCCGACGCACCGGCACCACCACTGGAGCACCTGGCGGATCGGCTTGCCACGGCATGGCGCGTCCGGCACGGCTCACCCGACCATCGGACCGCTCTTGCCCGGTTGCTGCCCGGCCTGCTGCGCGACGCCCAGCACGCCGCCCGGGTCCACGACGGTGCGCAACGGCGCCGCGCGCTCGCGCTGCTGACCGAGGTGTACATCCTCACGCAGATGTATCTCGCCTACCAGTTGCCCGCCGCCGACCTGCTGTGGCGGTCCATCGACAGGGCGATGCTCGCCGCGCAGGAGTCCGGCGATCCGCGCGCCATCGCCGGGGCCACCTGGGCACACGTCCAGGCACACCGCGAATCCGGCGACTGGGACGCTGCGATGCGCATCAACCTTGACGGCCTCGCCCTCGTGGAGCGGCACCTCGCCGACGCCGAACTCGTCTCGCTGTCCGGCGCGCTGCGGTTCGAGGCTGCGTTCACCGCCGCACGGACCGGCGAGGCGGGCACCGCGCTGCGGTTCCTCGACGAGGCGGGCCGGGTCGCCGACCGCCTTCCACAGGGCCACTACCAGCCGTGGACGTCGTTCAGCCGGGTCATCATGGGCGCTCACGCGGTAACGGTCGCGGTGGAGCTGCGCCAGCCGGGAGAGGCCTTGCGCGCCGCCCACCGGACCGCCGCGGCGTCGATCCCGTCACGCCCACGCCGTGCGCGGCACCTGGTCGAGGTCGCCCGCGCTCATCACCTTCGCCGCGACCACGGGGCCACGGCCGACGCCCTCACGCACGCGTTCGCGTCCGCACCGGAAACGGTCCGATACAACGGATATGCCCGAAGGATGACCCTCGACCTGCTCGAGGGTCCCACCCAGGTGCGCCCCGCCGCACAGCAGTTGGCGGTCGGGCTGGGACTGCCGACCTAGGGGTACGAACTCTACCCACTGCCACGCTCCGCATACCGGAAGGTAGCGGGACGGCCGTGCCCGGCGGAGAGCGCGGCGTCGTGGCAGGAGTGTCGAATGGACGTCCAGGTTCACCCCGCTTGGTGCGCACGCAACGCATGCACGGCGTACGGCGTGGAAGGCGACCGAAGCGAGCAGTTCGAACGGTGGCACCGCTCGGACCCGCTGATCATCAAGCGCGGCGACCCAGCCGTCGGCATCTTCATCCACAAGTTCGCCGAGCCGGACGGCAGCGATGAGCACATCGAGCTGGCGGCGTTGGCGTTGCCTACGGTTGTGCCGTGGTATCTGGCCGAACCGGTCGCCGACACGACGATCCTGCTGCCCCTGCACTCGGCCGACGCGGTGTGGCGCGCTGTGGCCGAGCTGTCCTGAGGAGCTGGCCTACTCGTACTGGTGGCGGGCGGTCGGCAGGCCGCGGAAGTAGCGCAGGTTCTGGCAGATGTCGCAGGCGCACACGCCGGTGGTGATGAGGTCAGTGATGCGTTCGCGGTCCCCGCCCGTCGCCGACAGGGGGCGGGTGGACTCGTCGAGGGCGTAGAAGCGCAGCTCGTGGTCGTCGGCGGGGGTCGCGGTGGCGATCGTGTGGCCGAGGCGTTCCTGGCCCGGGTCGGTGAAGTGGTGGAAGAAGACCTCACCGGCGCCGCCCGCCAGGCGGGAGCGCAGCGCCTCCTCGACGTCTCCGGCCACCGGCGGGGTCAGGTCCACGCCGTGGCGGGTGGCGGCCTCCGTCAGTGCCGGCCAGCGGTCCAGGACGGTCATGGACGCCCAGTGCTGACAGGCGTGCATTTCCACGACGCACAGGCCGGCCGCGTCGCCGAACGAGTACAGCAGGGCGTCCGCGGCGGCGGACCACGTGCCGTCGGCGAAGCCGTCGGACTCCTGGAAGTGCAGGTAGTGCGAGAGGATCTCCTCGCCGGCCGACGTGTCCGCCAGCCGGGACATGCGGTCCGCCAGGATGTCCCAGACCTCGCGCAGCAGCGCGCCGGCGTCGGACGGGGTGCCGGCGAAGCCGATGTGCAAACCGAGAGCGCCCACGGGGCGACACCGTACCGGGGCAGCCGCAGCGAACGCGAGCGGGTCCGTGCGGTAGCATCGACGCCGCACGATGCCATGGGAGCCGGGCCGGTGCAGTCCCCCAGCACGCCCCTCTCCCATAGGAGTTCGCGCTCATGTCTTCGCGTTCCATGTTGTACGCCACCCTCGCCGCCCTCATCGTCGCGGCTTCCTTCGTCGTGGCAGGGCCGGCCGCTTCGGCGGCGGCGCCGGTGCGGATCATGCCGTTGGGCGATTCCATCACCGCCGGGCCGGGATGCTGGCGCGCCAAGTTGTGGCAGCGGCTGCAGACCAGCGGGTATACGAACATCGATTTCGTCGGCGGGGTGTCCGACGGCGGCGGTTGCAATCCCGGGTACGCCTACGACTTCGACCACGAGGGGCACGGTGGGTTCTCGGCGACCGGGATCGCCGACAACAATCAGCTGCCGCCATGGCTCGCCGCGGCCCGTCCGGATGTCGTACTGATGCATCTGGGCACGAACGACATGTGGGGCGGGTACATCCCGACGGCGACGAAACTGACAGCGTTCACGAAACTGGTCGGGCAGATGCGGGCGCAGAACCCGGCCGTGAAGGTGATCGTCGCGCAGATCATCCCGATGAGCGCCGGCGCGTGCGCGACCTGCCCGGCGGACGTGGTGGCGCTGAACTCGGCGCTGCCGGGCTGGGCGGCGGGCCTGACGACGGCGCAGTCCCCGGTCGTCGTCGCAGACCTTTGGACGGGCTTCGATGCGGCAACCGACACGGGCGACGGCGTGCATCCCAACGACGCCGGCTTCCAGAAGATGGCGGACCGGTGGTTTCCCGTGGTCACGCGGGTGCTGGACGGCGTGACCCCCACCGCCTCGGCCTCTCCCTCCGCGTCCCGGTCCGTGACACCGTCGCCGTCCCGGTCCGTGTCCCCGTCGCCGTCCCGGTCCGTGTCCCCGTCCGCGGGGGCCCGGTGCACCGCTGAGTACCGGATCACCTCGCAGTGGGGCGGGGCGTTCCAGGGTGAGGTCACCGTGCGCAACACCTCGGCGGTCGCGTCCTCCGGCTGGACGGTCACGCTCGGCTTCACCGGCGGGCAGCAGATCAGCCAGGCATGGAACGCCTCCGTCACCCAGACCGGGTCGACCGTGACCGCGCGCAACGTCTCGTACAACGGCGGCCTGCCGCAGTCCGGGTCGACGTCGTTCGGCTTCCTGGCGAGCTGGAACAACACCACCAACCCCGCCCCGGCGGTCACCTGCACGCTCACCTGACGTCGGCAGGGTGCCACCAGCGTGCCGGTCCACGCTGGTGGCGACCGACCCGGCACCGGCCCATCCGTGCGCCGCGTGTAATGGCGGAGGACGGAAGCGGAAACATTCGGGGTGGACGCTGCGCGGTGTGGAGATCCTGGTGGTGACCGCGGTGACGCAGCCGGTGCTCGTGCCCGCGGCGCGGGTGTTGCCGGCATTGGACCTGTTGGCGCACACGCGGCGGGTGGCCGGGTTCGACGTGCGGGAGTGCGCGTCCGGGGCGGAGCCCGACGTGGTGCTCGTGGACGCGCGGCGGCAGTTGGCCGAGGCGCGCGGCTTCTGCCGGACGTTGCGGGCGAGCGGGTTGCGCACGCCAGTGCTCGCCGTGGTCGAGGAGTCGGGGCTCGTGGCGGTCGCCGCGGACTGGGGCATCGACGACGTGATCCTGGCGGGTGCCGGGCCGACGGAGGTGGAGGCACGGCTGCGGCTGGCCACGCAGGCGGCGAAGGCCGCCGTCCGGGCCGCGAACAGCCAGATCACCGCGGGCGCGCTGAGCATCGACCCCGACACGTACGCCGCGAAGCTCAAAGGCCGGGCGCTGAACCTGACCTACAAGGAGTTCGAGCTGCTGCGGTTCCTGGCCCAGCACCCCGGCCGGGTCTACACCCGCGACCAGTTGTTGCGCGAGGTGTGGGGGTACGACTACTTCGGCGGCCACCGGACCGTGGACGTGCACGTGCGGCGGCTGCGGGCGAAACTCGGCAGCGAGTACGAGTCGATGATCGGCACCGTGCGGCAGGTCGGCTACACGATGGTGCTGCCGACCAGGACCGAGACCGAGCTCGAGCCCGTGGTCCTGCAGGCCGAGGCGGTCCTGCAGCGCGCGTGAGCCGGCCCGGCCGGATCCAGGGCAGCCCAGTGGGGCAGGTCACATCGGCGGGTGTCACGTTCCGGGGACGGCGGGCGTCCTTGGACGCATGTCTGCTGCTTATGTCACGCTCACGATCGTGGCCGCGTTCCTCACGGGGAGCGCCGCCGTCACGTACCTCATCGGCCACGAATACCCGAAGGCGCAGGCCGACCTGAAGCGGATCCCGCGGAAGTTCGTGCCGGTGCTGGGGGCGCTGCTGGCCGCGGGGTCGCTGGGGCTGCTCGCGGGGTTCGCGGTGCCGGTGGTCGGGACGATCGCGGCGGCCGGGCTGGTGCTGTACTTCATCGGGGCCCTCGTCGCGCACCTGCGGGTCGGGTCGCGCGACCTCGTCGGATGGGCGGTGTTCTCCGTGACGGTGGTCGCCACCCTCGCGGTGGGCCTTGCCCACAACTGGTGACGTGACCGCGGCGGCCACGCCCGTCGTGCGCCCACGCCCACCGAAGAGCCCGCCAAAGGCGCCCATGGTCCGCACACCATGGGCGCGCCGTCGCACGCTCACCGTCCTCCAGCGTATGGCGTCGGCACGGCGGCGCCGCCCGAACACGAAAGATCGTGCCGGGCCGCACCCGCGGCATAACCGCTGGATCGCCGGGTAGCGTGCCGCGGTGAACGCACGGACGAGTGAGCCAGGCGTCGGGATCACGCCGAATCTGTTCGGCATCGCATACGGCCTGACCGGCCTGGCCGGCTGCTGGGGATACGCCGCGGTGCTGCGGTTCGCGCCCGCGCTCGTCTCCGACATCCTGTGCGTGCTGGCGGCCGCGGTGTGGCTGACGCTCCTCGCCGGGTACGTCATGCAGGTGCCGCGGCGACCGGGCGGCTGGACCGCCGAGCTGTCCCACCCGGCGCTGGGACCGTTCGTCGCGTTGATCCCGATCGTCGGCATGCTGCTGGCCATCGGGCTGATGCGGCACGAACGCGCGGCGGGTCAGTGGCTCTTCGGGGTGTTCGCCATCGTCACGATCGTGCTGGCCGGGTGGCTGACCGGCCAGTGGATCGCCGGCGGCCTCGACCTGGACAAGCTGCACCCCGGATACGTGCTGCCCGCCGTCGCCGGGGGGCTCATCGCGACCATCGGCGCGGCCCTCGCCGGCTGGTCAGGCCCCGCCCGGGTGCTCTTCGGCCTCGGACTCGTGTCGTGGCTCGTCATCGAGTCGATCGTGCTGGCCAGGCTGTGTTTCCGCCCCCCGCTCCCCCCGCAGCTGCAACCCACCCTGGCGATCCAGGCGGCCCCGCCCGCCCTCGCCGGCCTGGCGTACCTGGCCGTCAACCACGGCAAGGTCGACGCCGTCGCCCTCGGGCTCGCCGGCTTCTCGCTGCTGACGGTCATCGTCCAGCTCCGGCTCATCGGCGTGTACCGCCGGCTGCACTTCAGCTCCGGATTCTGGGCCTTCGCCTTCCCCTACGCGGCCGTCGCCACCTTCGCGCTGCACTGGGTCGCCTACGCGCACCCGCCGGGCTACCGGATCTGGGCCTGGGTCGTCATCCTCGCGATCACCGCGTTCGTCGGCGCGCTCGCGGCGGAGACGACAGCGGCGCTCGCCCGGCACCGCTTCCTGCCGCAACTGCGTTGACCGTGAGGATGTAGGCGAGCGGCCGCGGGCACCGTGCCCCCGGTCGCGTTCTCCGTCGCGATGCACCGGCAGGCCGCCGCGCACTCGTTGCGGTGCGGCTGCCCGCTCAGCTAGCCGGGCGTCCCGGAGGAGTTCCGGCGCCGCCTGTTCGAGCGGCTGACCCGCGCCGACCGCGACGCCAGCAAGGTCAAGGGCACCGGGCTCGGCCTGTACATCGTGCGCAACCTCGCCCAGGCCAACCACGGTGACGTCACCCACCAGCCGAACCCCGGCGGCGGCTCGGTCTTCACCGTCGACCTGGAGGCCGCCACTTCTGGACTGGTAGGTCCATTTTTCTCGCGGCACAGTCGGTGGCGGCGGCCGGTCCTGGCCGCCCGCACCCGAGAGGACCGCATCATGCACCACTACTACCTGCTCGGCCGGTCGGGGCTCCGGGTCAGCCGGCTGGCGCTCGGCACCATGAACTTCGGCGTCGGCGGCTTCCACGCCGCGTACGGCAGGACCGCCGAGCAGGCCGAGCCGATCTTCCGCCGATACGTCGAATCGGGCGGCAACTTCGTCGACACCGCCGACTTCTACACCGCCGGTGAGAGCGAACGCATCCTCGGCCGGCTGATCGCCGCCGCCGGCGTCCGCGACCGGCTCGTGCTGACCAGCAAGTTCACCAACACCGTCGACCCCACCGACCCCAACGCCGGCGGCAACGGGCGCAAACACATGATCCGCGCGCTGGAGGCGTCGCTGCGGCGGCTCGGCACCGACCACCTCGACCTGTACCTGCTGCACACGTGGGACCGGATCACCCCGGTCGAAGAGGTCGTGCGGACGTTCGACGACCTGGTCCGCGCCGGAAAGATCCGCTACGCCGGGCTGTCCGACGTGCCCGCCTGGTACGCGGCCCGGGCGCAGAGCTACGCGGAGGCGCACGCGCTCACCCCGATGGTCACGGTGCAGCTGCCGTACTCGCTGATCGCCCGCGGCATCGAACCCGAGTACCTGCCGATGGCGCAGGCGCTCGGCATGGGCATCACCGCGTGGAGCCCGATCGGCGGCGGCCTGCTCACCGGCAAGTACCGGCGCGGCGAGGGCGGCCTGACCGGCGAGGGCCGGCTCGCCGACAGTGCCGCCAAGGACGCCGACTGGAAGGTGATCGACGCGCTCGGACGCGTCGCCGGGGAGCTGGGGCGCAGCATGGCGCAGGTCGCCGTCAACTGGGTGGTCAACCGGCCGGGTGTCGCGTCGGCGGTCATCGGCGCGAGCAGTGTCGGGCAGCTCGACGACAACCTGGCCGCGCTCGACTTCGAGCTCCCCGGGTCGTTGCGGCAACTGCTGGACGAGGCAGGTGAGCTGTCACTGGTCCCGCCGTACGCGATGTTCACGCCGCGGTACCAGTCGTGGATCGTCAGCCCCGGTCTCGGCATCGGCGACAAGCCCGCCGGCTACGCGCCACCCGTGTTCAACGGCGCGTGACCCGGGGCGCCCGCGGGGAACCTACCCTGGGGGCGGTCCCGGGGTCCGCGCGCGAGCGCCGCCAGCGGATCCCACGGGGCATCACGGGGGTACCACCCGGAAGGAGCAGACAATGGTCGGCCACAAGGCAGCGATCGCGCTGCCGCGGGTCGCGGACGTCGGTCCCGCATGACGCTGACGAGCAAGGGCGCGCAGACCCGGGCGCGGATCGTCGCCGGTGCCGCCGCGGAGATCCGCGAACGCGGCGTCGACGAGGTCCGCCTCGAGGACGTGCTGGCCCGCACCCGCACCAGCAAGAGCCAGCTCTTCCACTACTTCCCGTCCGGCAAGGAGGCGCTGCTGCTCGCCGTCGCCCAGCACGAGGCCGACAGGGTCCTCGCCGACCAGCAGCCGATGCTCGGCGACCTGACCTCCTGGCCGGCGTGGGAGCAGTGGCGCGACCGGCTGGTCGCCCGCTACCGCGAGCAGGGCACCCAGTGCCCGCTCAACATCCTGCTCGGCCACGTCGGCCGGCGTACCCCGGCGGCGCAGGCCATCGTCACCGGCCTGATGCACCACTGGCAGACGGCGATCGCCGACGGCATCCGCCATCTGCAGACCACCGGCGACGTCCCGGCCGTCGTGGACGCCGGCCGCACCGCCGCGGCCGTGCTCGCCGGCATCCAGGGCGGCGTCCTGCTCCTGCTCGCCACCGGCCGCACCGACCATCTCGAAGCGGCCCTCGACCTGTCCCTCACCGCCCTCCGCGCCGGCACAGCGGTCCGGGCGGTCACGGGACCGGAAGGGCGGTAGTGCGGCTGGGGCGCCCCGCCTGGCTCGATGACCAGCCGCGGCCGGCTGCTCGTGCCGGTCGGCCCGGCACGAGCAGCGTGGGTGGTCAGGCCGTTGTCAGGCGACGGCGGTGCCCTCGAGCTCGACCAGCTGCCCGGGGATCGCCAGCCGCGTCACGCCGAGCATCGTCGTGGCCGGCGCCACCCCTGCCGCACCCAGCCGCGCCGCCAGCACGCCGTACTGCGGGAACAGCTGGTCGACGTCGGTGGTGTAGACGTTGAGCCGGACCAGGTTCGCCAGGGACATGCCGGCCTTGCCGAGCACCGCCTCCAGGTTGTCGAGGCTCAACGCCAGCTGCGCGGCCATGTCACCGTCGTGCCGGGGTCTGCCGTCGCCGCCCGTCGACGTCTGCCCCGAGCAGTACAGGGTCCGGGTCTGCCCGGAGACGACCTCACCCTGGTTGAAACCCAGCTCCACCGACCACGTCCACGGGTTGACCGCCGTACGTTCCACTGCCACATCTCCACTCGCTCGTCTCCGACGTCCTGCGCGTCGTACGGGATGAGCCTCGCAATGAATGACGACATCCTGTGTCGTGTATTCCGGTACGGTTCTGCGAATGCGCGCCGACCGCCTGGTCTCCCTGGTGCTGCTGCTGCGCCGGCGCGGCCGGCTGTCCGCGGCGGTCCTCGCGCGCGAGCTGGAGGTCTCCACCCGCACCGTCCTGCGCGACATCGAGGCGTTGTCGGCGGCAGGTGTGCCGGTCTACGCCGAACGCGGCCGGCACGGCGGGTTCACGCTCCTGCCCGGCTTCCAGACGGAGCTCACCGGCCTGAACCACGACGAGGCGCTCGCCCTGCTGGTCGCCGGCTCACGCAGCGGCGCGCAGGCGTTCGGGCTCGGCTCGGCGCTCGCGTCGGCGATGCGCAAGGTCCTCGACGCGCTGCCGGAGCACTACCGGGCCACCGCGGCCGGCGCCGCCCAGCGGCTGCTCATCGACCCGGAGACCGACCTGCTCGCCCGTCGCCTGGCCGCGGAGGACGTGCCGGACACCGCCATGGCCGCGATCCGGCGCGCGGTCCTCGCCGGGCACCGGCTGCGCATCCACTACGCCCCGGTGGACCGGTCCCCGACGTGGCGCACGGTCGACCCGATCGGCCTGGTCACCGTCCGCGAGCAGGGCTACCTGCTGGCGACGCGGGCCGGCGCGGACCGCACCTACCGCCTGTCCCGCGTCCTGGCCGCCGAGGAACTCCCCGAGCCCGCCCGGCGCCCGGACCGGGTCGACCTGGACCGCGCCTGGCAGGAGCGCAGCACCCGCTTCCGCACCGGCGGCGACCAGGTCGTCGTGCGGCTCCGCCTGCACCCCGCCCGCCGCGAGGACCTGGTCGCCACCGCGCTGGCCGTCCTCACCGAAGCACCCTCGGCGGACGGCTGGCTGCGGATGGAGGTCGCCTTCCAGGACTCCAGGCACGCCGAATGGGCCCTGTGGCAGCTCGCCACGAACGCCGAAGCCCTTGCCCCGCAATGGCTGCGCGCGTCCCTGCACCGCCGGGCCACGGCCGTCGCCGCCCGCTACCGACCCGCGCCGGACGCCGCCGTCACCGACATGTAGGCACGCGGAACCGCCGGGATCCTGCCCGGCACGCGTGCCCCTGCGCCGCGTGCGGGACTGGGACGGCGTCGGGTTGTCGACAGCCAACGGCCTTACCAAGTGCGCGCTTCGACCGTGGAAGCAGGTACAGGGGGAGGTGATGAATCGATGATGCACATTCGGCTGCTCGGTGAGGTGGCGGCGCGCGTGGGCGAGGTCGCCGTGGACCTCGGGCATGAGCGGCAGCGGTGCGTGCTGGCGGCGCTGCTGGTGGAGCCGGGGCGGCCGGTGCCGGTCGACGTGCTGCTGGACCGGGCGTGGGGTGACCGGCTCCCCCGCCGGCCGCGGGACGCGCTCTACAGCTACGTGTCGCGGCTGCGGCAGACCCTGGCCGTCGGCGGGTGCACGGTGCTGCGCAGGCCGGCCGGATACGTCGTGGAGATCGACCCGCTCGGCGTGGACCTGCATCTGTTCGACGATTTCGTCCGCCGCGCCGGTACCACCGGCGACGGCGAAGCGCTGGAACTGCTCGACGCGGCGCTGCGGCTGTGGACGGGGGACGCGTTCGGCGGGCTCGACACGCCGTGGCTGAACGCGGTCCGTCGTGACCTGCACCGCCGCCGCCGGACCGCGGAACGCACCAGGGACGATCTCGCGCTGCGCCTCGGGCTGCACGCGACCGTGGTCGACGGCATGATCGCCAGGGCCGACGCCGAGCCGTTCGACGAGAGCCTCGCCGGCGCCGCGATGCTGGCGTTGTACCGGTGCGGCCGGCGCGGCGAAGCCCTGAGCCGCTTCGACGGGCTGCGCCGGGAGCTGGCCGAGCACCTGGGCATCGAGCCGGGCGACGAACTGCGCCGCCTGCACCGCCGGATGCTGCTCGCCGACCCGGCCCTGACCGCGCCGCGACGACCGGTGACGCCGCGGCAACCGGAGGAGCCGCGGCAGGCGACCACCGCGCCGCAGCAGCTGCCGGCGGCACCCTGCGCGTTCACCGGCAGGGACGGCCATCTCGCGGAGCTCACCGCCGCGCTCACCACCGGCACCGGCGTGGACGACGGCACCGCGGCGATCGTCGTCATCGGGGGCGCCGGCGGGATCGGCAAGACCTGGCTGGCGCTGCGGTGGGCGCACGAGCACCGGCGCAGGTTCCCCGACGGGCAGCTCTACGTGAACCTCCGCGGCTTCGACCCGGCCGGCGAGCCGCTGTGCCCCGCCGCCGCCATCAGGGCGTTTCTGGCCGCGCTCGGCATCGCCGCGGAGACCCTCCCGGCGGGCCTCGACGAGCAGGCGGCGCTGTTCCGGCGGCTCGTCGACGGCCGGAAGATGCTGGTGCTGCTGGACAACGCCCACGACAGCGCGCAGGTCGTGCCGCTGCTGCCGGGGTCGGCGGCGGTCGCGGTGCTGGTGACGAGCCGGCGGCGGCTGACCGGGCTCGTCGCCGCCCACGGCGCCCGGACCGTGACCCTCGGCTGCATGAGCGGCGCCGACGCGGCCGAGCTGCTCCGGGCCCGGCTCGGTGCGGCCCGGGTCGCGGCGGAGCCACAGGCGGTCGAGGCGCTGCTGCCGCTGTGTGGCGGGCTGCCCTTGGCGCTGGGCATCGTCGCGGCGCGCGCGGCCACCGACCCGCACTGCCGCATCGCCGGCCTCGTCGCCGAGCTGCGCGCCCGCCGGACCCGGCTCGACGCGCTCGACGCCGGCGACCTCGCGGTCAGTCTCCGCGCGGCGATGGCCGGGTCGGTGCGGCACCTGTCGCCGGAAGCCGGGCGGTTGTTCGGCGATCTCAGCCGAGCCCCCGGACCGGACGTCAGCGCGGCGGCGGCCGCGAGCATGACCGGCTGCGATCCCGCCGCGCAGCGGGCCGCGATCCGGGAGCTGCTCGACGCGAGTCTCATCGCGGAGGAGGTCCCGGGCCGGTTCCGGATGCACGACCTGGTCCGCCTGTACGGCATCGAACGGGCCGGCGACACCGCCGGCGCCACGGCGCGGCTGCTCGATCACTACGTGCACAGCGCCTGCGGGGCGGCGTTGCGCCTCGAACCGCTCCGCGACCCGCTGCGGCTGCCGGAGCCGCTGCCGGGCGTCCGGGCGGAGACGTTTGCGGACAGCGGTCGCGCCCGTGCGTGGTTCGCCGCCGAGGACCAGGTGCTGCGGTCCGCCGTCAGGTATGCCGACGGCGCGGGCTTCCACCGGCACGCGTGGCAGCTCGCGTGGGCGATGGTCTTCATCCTCGACCAGCGCGGCAACTGGCACGCGGAGGTCGACGTCCACAAGGCCGCCCTGCGCTCGGCGCTGCGGCTCGGCGACGACACGGGGATCGCGCACTCGCACCGGGGGCTCGCCCGCGCGTACACGTGGCTGCGCTGCTTCGACGAGGCACGCGTCCACCTGCGGGCGGCCCTGGAGGCGTGCCTGCGGCGGGGCGACCTCGCGGGCCAGGGGTTCGCCTACCGTGGCATGGCCCGGGTGTCGGCGTGGCAGGGCCGGCCGGAGCGGGCCATCGCCGACGACCGGCGCGCCCTGGCCGCGTTCGAGGAGGCGGGCCACGACCACGGCCGCGCGCAGACGCTCAACGCGCTCGGCTGGCACCACGCGCACCTCGGCGAGCACGCGTCGGCGGTGCAATGCTGCGACCGGGCGATCGCGTTGCACCAGCGGCTCGGCGACCGGCACGGCGAGGGCATCACCTGGGACACCCTCGCGTACTCGCGGCACCGCAGCGGCATGCCCGAGGAGGCGATCCGCTGCTACCGCAAGGCGGTGGTGCTGCTGCGTGAGCAGAGCGACCGCTACCTGGAGGCGGTCGTGACCGGGCACCTCGGTGACACGTTCGCCGCGCTCGGCAGGACCGCCGACGCCCGTACCGCCTGGCTGTGCGCCGCCGAGCTCCTCGCGACGCTCGGCCACCCGGACGCGCGGACCGTGCGGGCGAAGGTCGCCGGGCTGGCCCGCACACAGCCCGAGCCGACCCATACATAGACGGCGTGGGCCTCGCGATCCTATTCGCGGGTGAGCGGGAGGCGGACCCGCACGCGGGTGCCGTGCCCGACGGGACTGTCGAGGCGGATCGTGCCGCCCAGCGCCTCGATGCGGTCGGTGAGGCCGACGAGCCCGGAGCCGCGGTCCGGGTCGGCGCCGCCGGCGCCGTTGTCGCGCACCGACAGCTCCAGCCAGCCGACGCGGACCATCCCGTCGATCTGGATCAGTGACGCCCGCGCGTGCTTGGCCGCGTTGGCGAGCGCCTCGGCGACGGCGTAGTAGGCGGCGACCTCGACCGGCTCGGGCAGCCGCCCCGGCAGCGTCAGTTCGACGTCCACCGCGACCGCGGACCGCCGGGCCAGCGCCCTCACCGCGGCCTTCAGACCGCCCTCGGTGAGGATCGCCGGGTGGACACCGCGGGAGATCTCCCGCACGTCGTCGACGGTGCTGCTGAGGCCCGCGATCACCTCGGACAGCTCGGAGCGCAGCTCGGGCAGCTCCGCCGGCACGGTGTGCTGGATCCGGCGGAGGTCCAGCCCGAGGGACAGCAGCCGCTGCTGGACGCCGTCGTGCAGGTTGCGTTCGATGCGCCGGCGGGTGTGGTCGGTGGCGAGGACCACCCGCGCCCGGGACGCGATCAGCTCGTCGCGCGTCTCGGCGTTGGCGATGGCCGTGCCGATGAGGTCGGTGGACTCCGCGAGGCGCGCCTCCGCGTCCGGCGGCAGCGTCTGCCCCTGGATCGTGGACGCCGTCACCGCGCCCCAGAGGCGGTCGTCCACGCTGATCGGGGCGCTCACGGAGGCGTGCATCCCGCGCGCCCGCACGTACGCCGCCAGGAAGCCGGACGCGCCCTCGTAGGAGTCCATCCGGGCGGGCCGGCCGGTGCGCTGCACGATGCCGGTGACGTTGTCGCCCTCCAGCGACACCCGCGCGCCGACGGGCAGCTCCAGGACCGGGCTGCCCCAGGCCGCGGCGATCGTGCCGGTGCCGTCGGCCTCGAAGCGGATGATCCGCGCGCTGCCGGCGCCGACGAGCTGCCCGAGCTCCTCCACGACCGCGTCCAGGACCTCGGTCGGCGTGCCGCCGCGGGCGACGAGGGTGGCGACGCGGCGCAGCGCCGTCTGCGTCCCGACGAACTGGCTGAGCTCCTCACGGCCGCGCTCCAGGGCCTCACCCATGACGTTGAACGACCGCTCCAGCCGGCCGATCTCGGCCTTGCCGGTCTCCGGCATGCGGGTGGTCAGGTCACCGCCGGCGAGCCGGTCGGCCATCGCGGCGGCCCGGCGGATCGGCTGCACCAGCAGCCGCGTCTGGTAGCCGCCGACGAGGGCGATGACGAGCGCCGAACCGGCCAGCCCGGCGAGGATCGCGACCATCTCCCGGTTGGCCATCGTCTCGGCGTGCGCGTCGCGGGCCACGATGACGTCGCGTTCGGTGACCCGCAGCTCGCCGAGGTCCGCGCGAAGCTGCTCGATGCGGCGGTCGCCCTCGAGGAGCTGCTGCGCGCCATCGGCGGCGGGGTCCCTGCGGCGAGCCGCGTCCAGCGCCGGCAGGGAGTACTCCTCGGCGAACGACGTGCTCGTCTGCGTGATCCGCAGCGTCTGCCGGCGCTGGACGTCGGTGGTGGCGAGCGATGCGAGCCTCGCGTTCGCCAGCTGCAGCGCGGCGCGCGCCGTCTCCCACTGGCTCAGGAACAGCGCGTCGCCCGACAGGGCGTAGGCCCGCTGTGCGGACTGCAGGTCGACGGTGTGCCGGTGGACCTCGTCCGCGGCGGCGAACAGCTCGTGGGAGCGGCGCGACAGCCGGGCGGTCTCCCGGTCCGCGCCGATCGAGACCAGCAGCGTGCCGAACGCGCCGCCGACGAACAGCAGCAGGATGCAGGTGGCCAGCACCATCCTCCGGACCAGCCCGCCCTGCATGCCGCGCATGCCCACTCCTGCCCGCTGCCGTGCCGCTCACGCCTCGGGCCGTCGCATGTTTGCGGGCGGGCCAGCGGGTATGCGATACGGACGCGGCACCGAACCGAGGGGAGCGGCGTGATGCGCATCGCCGAACGACTCGTCTACGAGGCGCGGGCACACGGACTCGCCGGGGACGGCACGACCAACGACCAGCCGGCGCTCGCGGCGCTCGTCGACAGCCTCGGCGACGCCTACGCCGCCGACGGTCAGCCCCGCTCCATCCTCTGCTCCGCCGGGACGTACGCCATCCACGACGAGGGCACCAGGTGGCGCAGCGGCGTGTCGCTGATCGGCGCGGGGGCGGGCGCCACCCGCTTCGTGCTGTCGAACCCGTCCCGGCCCGCCGCGCCGACGCCGCTGGCGGTCTTCACCGCCCGGGACCACGACGCGGGACGCGACAACCATCTCGCCGACTGCGCCTTCGCGCACTTCGAGATCGACGGCTCCGGGGTGACCCTGCCCGCCTACGACGTCAACGCCAAAGGGCTGTTCCTGCAGTACGTGCTGCGGGGGCGCTTCCACGACCTGTACATCCACGACACCGGCGCGACCGGGTTCGGCTGCGACTTCCTGCAGGACACCGTGCTCGACTCGGTGCACGCCAGGCACTGCGGCCGGTTGAACAACGGCGAGGAGATGGGCGGCGCGGGGATCGGCATCGGCATCGGCGGCTGGGGCAGCACCGAGCGGCTCACCGTCACCGCGTGCACGACGGTGGGCAACGGGACCAACGGCATCTTCGTCGAGCTGCAGAAGCGCCGGTGGGCGCCGACGCGGGGCATCCGCATCATCGGCTGCCACGCCGAGGGCAACCGCTTCGGCATCTCCGACTGGGGCGCCGACGGGCTCATCGTGTCGGCGTGCACGATGCTCGGCAACCACCAGGCGGGCTACGACGTGTCGGCGCTCGGCACGTCGTCCGTCGCGGGCCGGGGCGGCATCGTGACCGGCTGCGTCATCGACGGCAACGCGTGGGACGGGGTCGCCGTCGGCAACACGCCCGGCCCGTACACCGTGGACGGCAACCGGATCAGCCGCAACGGGCGGTACGGGTACTGGCAGCACAACCTCGGACCGTCCGGCCGCGCGGAGGCACTCGGCGAGGGGTTCCTCGGCGGCGACGACGAACCCGCCGCGGGCATCACCGTGTCCGGCAACGACATCTGGGACAACGCCCTGGACGGGATCCGGGTCGACTCCCCCGTCACCGACGCGTTCCTGACCGCGAACCGGGTGCACGGCAACGGGCGGCAGTCCGCGCCGGGCGCCTCGGGCGGCGGGACGACGGTCTCCTACTCACCGCACGCCGTGCACGACACCGCGGCGGCCTGGCCCCCGGGCGGGCACGCCGGGAAGATCGTGGCGGCGGGGTCGCAGCAGGCGCTGGTCGTCGGCAACACCGCCACGTCGCTGATGCTCGCGCCGGCCCGGCCGGGCAGCGCCACCGCCTGGCGGGACGGCACTCCGCCGCGAGGTGCCGAGTACCGGCTGCCGGACGCGCCCGCGGCCAGGGCCGGCCTCACGCTGGCCGCTGCCGCCGACGCGCCGACCATCCGCGACAACCGGATCTGGTCGCAGACGCACGGGCTGCGGATCACGGCGTCCGGCGACTGCTCGTCCGGCCGGGTGCACGACAACGACCTGGCGGGCAACGCCGTGGCGTTCGACGGGGTTTTCAGCGGCGGCCGCTGGGCCGACAACATCGGGGTCGACACTACTTTGTCGTGATTGTGAGTGATATTTGTGGGTATAGCGTGACGCGAGCTACGTTCGCCGCATGCGTAGGCGATCTGTCCTCACCCTTGGCGCGGTAGGCGCGGTGGCCGCCGCCGTGCGCCCCTCTGATGCGCTCGCGTCGGCGGCGCTGCCGTTCCCGCCGGGGTTCGGCTGGGGTGCGGCGACGTCGGCGTACCAGCTGGAAGGCGCGGCGAAGGAGGACGGTCGCGGGCCGTCGGTGTGGGACGTCTTCAGCCATCAGCCGGGCCGGATCCGCAACGGCGACACCGGCGACGTGGCCGCCGACCACTACCACCGCTACACCGAGGACCTCGACATCATGCGGGACCTCGGGCTCACCTCCTACCGGTTCTCGATCTCGTGGTCGCGGGTCCTGCCGACCGGCCGCGGCACCGTCAACCCGCGCGGCGTCGACTTCTACCACCGGCTCATCGACGGCCTCCTCAGCCGCGGGATCGCGCCGGTCGTTACCCTGTTCCACTGGGACACCCCGCAGGCGCTGCAGGAGCTCGGCGGGTGGGAGAACCGCGACTGCGCCTCCTGGTTCGCCGACTACGCGCACACGATGTTCAGCGCCTTCGGCGACACGGTCCCGACCTGGCTGACCATCAACGAGCCGAAGACCGTCGTCGACGTCGGGTACACCGCCGGCACCCACGCCCCCGGCAAGCAGGACCGGCGCCTGGCCAACGTCGTCGGCCACCATCTCCTGCTCGGCCACGGCCTGGCGGTGCAGGCCCTGCGCGCCACCGGCGGCCGCAGCCGCATCGGCGCCGCGCTCAGCCTCTCCCCCACCTACCCGGCCGCCGACTCCGACGGTGCCCGCCGGCAGGCTGTCGCCGCGGACGCCGAGGAGAACCGGCGCTGGCTCGATCCGCTGCTGCTCGGCCGGTACCCGGAGGACTGGCTGGCCACGCAGGCGGCGGACGCCCCGGTCCGCGCCGCGATCAAGGACGGCGACCTCGCGATCATCGGGTCACGCAACGACCTGCTCGGCGTGAACTACTACGGCCCCACCCACGTGACCGCCACCGGCAGCCGCGTCATGCGGCACCCCACCTCCCAGGCGACGTGGCAGGAGATCTACCCCGACGGCCTGTTCGACCTGCTGACCCGCGTCAAGCGCGACTACGGCGACATCCCGGTCAGCATCACCGAGAACGGCATGCCCACCCAGAACCCGCTGCACGACCAGGACCGCGTCACCTTCCTGCGCGACCATCTCACCGCCGCCCACCGCGCCATCCAGGCGGGCGTCCCGCTGGAGAGCTACCACCTCTGGTCCCTCATGGACAACTTCGAATGGGCTGAGGGCTACACCCAACGCTGGGGCATCATCCACGTCGACTTCGCCACCCAGCGCCGCACCCTGAAGGCCAGCGCCGAGTGGTACAAGACCGTCATCGCCAACAACGGCCTCTGACCCCTTCGATCAGGCCCGCACGTCGAGCGCGGCCGGCGCCGCACCGCGAAATTCGGTGTCGCCACCCCGCCGACGCCTGGTAGACAGCGCAGATGCGCGAAGAGGTCCTGCCCGGCGGGAACACCACCGGCGCCGTGCTGATCGATGGTGTCGTCCACAAGCGGGCCTCGCCGTGGACGACGACGGTGCACGCGGTGCTGCGGCATCTCGAGGACGCCGGCTTCGACGCCGCTCCCCGGGCGCTCGGCTTCGACGACCAGGGTCGCGAGATGCTCACCTACCTGACCGGGGAGACGATCGGCGACCGGGTCCCCTGGCCCGGCTGGGCATCGGCCGACTCGATGCTGGCACAGGTCGGCCGGTGGCTGCGGCGGGTCCATGACCTGACGGCCGACTTCGCGCCACCGCAGGACGAGCACTGGTTCATCGGCGGCGCGATGGGTCCCGGGCTGGTCGTCGGGCACCAGGACGCGGCCCCCTACAACGCGGTGGTGGACGGCGACCGGCTGATCGGCTTCTGCGACTGGGACATCGCCGGTCCGTCCTCACGGGACTGGGATCTGGCGTTCTCCGCGCTGACCTGGGTGCCGCTCGCATCGCCGCGCGACGGCGCGCCGTTGAGCGACCACGACCTGCGGGAGCGGTCCCGCCGCCTCCAGCTGCTGCTCGACGCGTATGGCTACGACGGCGACCGACGCGCCTTCGGGACCGTGGCGCCGCAGCGGGCCCGGCGGCAGGCCGGCGTGATCCGCCAGATGGCCGACGCCGGGGACGCGGCGTCGGTCGCGCTGCTACCCATCGCGGACCTCCTCGAACGGTCCGCGACCGCCGTCGAGGCCCTCCCGGACGACTTCTGGGTGGATCGCGGCACCGCCTGAGACGCCGTGGTCTTCCACCACCGCCGCGCCCTCAGCCCCACTCGATCCGATACTGCTCGGCCTGGTGCGGTCCCTGGGCCCCGTCGATCGGCCGGCCCTGCCCGCCGCGCGCCGCGATGCCGGGATCAGCCCCTCGAACGTCGCGGAGCAGCACCGCTCCTCGTCGGGCGAGGTCCGGCATCGACAGACGTTCGGTTCAACTCGCGGGGGTTCTCGCAGGGATTGCGGACGGGTCGTCGATGAGGCGTTCGATGACGGCGCCGGCGCCGCCGCGGGCCGCGGCCGTGAAGCCCAGGTCGGAGGCGACGAAGTGGCAGCGGGCCGCCGGCGAGGCCATGGCGAGGCGGGTGAGCTGGGACTGGGCGGCGGGGATGAGGTGATCGGCGAGGTCGGCGAAGTAGCCGCCGAGCACCACGACCCGCGGGTTGAACAGGTTGACCAGGATGGCGCCGCCGTGGCCGAGCCACCGGCCGATCCCCGCGACCGCGGCCAGGGCCGCCGGGTCGCGGGCGTCCAGCCTGCGACGCACCTCGGCGATGCGCTCTCGGGGGTCGGGGACCGGGCCGTCGCCGAGGCCGTACGCGAACTCGGGCGTGATCCGGCGGACCAGCTCGGCGAGCCCGACCTTCGTCTCCCAGCAGCCGGTCCGGCCGCACCCGCACGGGTCGCCGTCGGGTTCGACGGGGAGGTGGCCGATCTCGCCGGAGAAGCCGTCGGCGCCGCGGAGCAGCCGGCCGCCGGTGATGGCACCGCCGCCGACGCCGACCGAACCCGTGAGGTACACGAGGTCGGCGGTGCCGGCGGCGACACCCCACGTGTGTTCGGCGAGCGCGGCGAGGTTCGCGTCGTTGTCGACGCCGACCCGCAGGGCGGGATCCAGTCCCGCGGCGAGGCGGGACACGACCGGCACGTCGGTCCAGCCGAGGTTGGGAGCGACGACCACCACGCCGCGGGCGACGTCCACGAGGCCCGGCACCGCGACGGTCAACCCGACCGGGATCACCGCATGGTCGGCGAGTTCGGCGAGGGTACGGTCGGCGGCCGCGGCCAGATCGGCGAGGCAACCATCGACGTCACGGCGACGGGCGTCGAAGCCGACCCGCCGCTCGACGACGGTGCGGCCGGTCAGGTCGCAGCCGTGGACCGCCAGGTAGTCGACGTTGATCTCGATGCCGACGGCGCCGAGCTCCGGGGACAGCGCGACGTGGCGGCCGGGGCGGCCCGCGGTGCCGGAGCGCTCCAGGCCGGTCTCGCGGACCAGGCGGCGGCTGAGCAGCTCCTCGACGAGGCTCGACACGGTGGTCTTGTGCAGGCCGGTGGCGGCGGCGATCGCGGCGCGGGAGCCGGGCCCGTTGGCGCGGATGTGGCGCAGCGTGCGGCTCAGGTTGGCGCGCCGGACCGCGACCTGGTCGATCGGCTCCGCGACAACCCTCTCCACACTCACCATCGCCCCATAGCAAAGCACGCCGCGGCCGCGGGCCGTCAATTCACGGCTGGCGGCGGATGAGGGCGGCGTCGATCACGGCGGCGGTGGGGCTGGGGTTGCGTTGCGCGGAGGTCAGGTGTTCGGTGACGAGCCGGTGCACCCCGTCGGTGTCGCCGGCCTCGATCAGCGCCAGGATCTGCCCGTGCACCTCGCCGGCGGCGCGCCGCTCGCGCAGGGGTACACCCGTCGTCTCCCGGATCCGGGTGGCCCAGTCCTGCTCGTGGCTGGACCACAGTGCTTCCAGTGCCCCGGCGAGGACGATGAGCGGCGGGTTGCCGCACAGCCCGACAAGGGCCTCGTGGAAGCGCCGGGACACGCCGACGACCTCGACCAGGTCGTCGATGCGGGCGACGTACTCCTCGTGCAGCGCCCGCAGGACGGGGACCACCGCGTCAGCGCGGTCGGGCCGGCCGGCGCACAGGGCGGCGCAGGCCGGCTCGACGTGGCGCAGTGCGATGGCGACGTCGTCGATGCCGGCGCGTTGCGCGGCGAGGACGAGTCCCAGGTTGTAGCCGAGGTTCGCCGGGGACGGCCGGTGCACGAGCGCACCGCCGAGCCGTCCCCGGCGCACCGTGATGAGACCTTCGGCTTCCAGGATCCGCATCGCCTCGCGGAACGTCGGCATGCTCACCGGATACCGCTGGATGAGCTCCTCGGACTTGGGCAGTGGTTCACCGTCGGCGAGCTCACCGCGCAGGATCTGACCGCGGATATGATCGGCGACCTGCTCGGCAAGACGGTCGGCGGAGACCATGGAGCGGCAGCCTAGTACGCGTCGGGGTCGTTCTGGACCGCGGGTGGCACCGGGTGCCGGTAGACGCGGGAGGCGTTCTCCCAGGTCATCTTGCGCACGTCGGCGTCGGGCAGACCGCCGATCTCCTCCTCGATGGTGCGTTGCGTGTGCGGCCAGGTGCTGTCGCAGTGCGGGTAGTCCTGCTCGAGGAAGATGTGGTCGACGCCGATGACGTCGCGCAGGGCGAACGACGACGGGTCCTCGACGGCGCAGAAGTAGAAGTTGCGCAGCAGGACCTCGGCCGGGGTCAGGTCGATGCCCTTCCAGGTGCCGTACATCTCGTGGTAGCTGAGCATGTGGTTGAGCCGGTCGACGAGGCCGGGCACCCAGCCGATGCCGCCTTCCGACAGCACGATCTTGATGTTCGGGAAGCGGACCGGGATGCGGGAGTACAGCCAGTCGACGGCGGAGAACATCGAGTAGCCGAAGAACAGCACCCCGACGACGTCCGGCGGGGCGTCCGGCGCGGTCGACGGCGACGTGCCCGACGAGCCGATGTGCAGGTTGATGACGGTGCCGGTCTCCTCGCAGGCGCGCATGATCGGGTCCCAGTGCCCGGTGTGCAGCGACGGCATGCCGAGCAGGTGCGGCGCCTCGGTGAACGTGACGGCCTTGAAGCCGCGCTCGGCGTTGCGGCGGATCTCCTCGGCGCCGACCTCCGGATCGAGGAAGTACGGCAGCTGGCAGGGGATCATCCGGTCCGGGTAGGCACCGGACCACGCCTCGATGTTCCAGTCGTTCCAGGCGCGCGTCGCCGCGAGCGCCAGCTCGGTGTCCTTCGTGGACAGTTGCAGGCGCTGGCCGGCGAAGCCGGGCAGGAACGACGGGAAGCACAGCGAGGCGTACACGCCGCTGAGGTCCATGTCCTTGATGCGTTCGTGGATGTCCCACGAGCCGCGGCGCATGTCGTCGAAGCGGCTGGGTTCCATGCTGTACTCGTCGACGGGCCGGCCGACGACGGCGTTGAACCCGACGTTGGGGAACTCCTTGCCGTCGTAGATCCAGACGTGGCTGCCGTCCTTCTCCACGACGTGCGGGGCCTGGTCGGCGAACTTCGCCGGCATCCGGCCCTCGAACGCGTCGGGCGGCTCGACGATGTGGTCGTCGACGGAGATGAAGGTGTACTTGCGGGGCTGCCGCGGCGGGTCCGGCAGGAAGGTCACCTTCGACCGGTCTGCGGTGGTGAACGAGCCGTTGCGCAGCAGTTCATCGATCGATGCCATAGGAGGTCCTCTCAGTCCAGTACTTCGGGTTCGCGGCGCACCAGCGACCGGACGGCGCCGGCCCAGAACACGTCGGTGCCGCGCTCGATGAGTGACTTCTTCATGCCGTGCCGCAGGCCGGGAGCGATCTCCAGGGGGTCGCGGCCGAGCAGCATGACGTCGTAGGCGAGCTTGCAGGCGCGGTCGATGCTCGCCGACCGGTACGTCGCCTCCTGGATCGTCGGCGCGGTGACGATGATGCCGTGGCTGGCGAGGATCACCACGGAGCTGTCGCCGATCTGCTTGGCCAGGTCGGCGCCGAGCGCGGCGTCGTCGACCTCGCCGGTGTATTCGTGCACGAGGGCGAGGTCGCCGTCGTACATGCAACCGGTCTGGTGCACGATCGCGGGCAGCACCCCGATCGCGGCGAGGACGGTGACGTAGTAGGGGTGGTTGTGCACGACGACCCGGGCGTCGGGCCGCACGCGGTGCAGTTCGGTGTGGATGTGGATGGCCGGGGTGACGTCCCAGCGGCCTTCCAGGACGGTGCC
This sequence comes from Dactylosporangium sp. NPDC005555, assembly GCF_040605635.1. Taxonomy (NCBI): domain Bacteria; kingdom Bacillati; phylum Actinomycetota; class Actinomycetes; order Micromonosporales; family Micromonosporaceae; genus Dactylosporangium; species Dactylosporangium sp. NPDC005555. The sequence continues at coordinate 82,429 of NZ_JBEXDG010000009.1, read as the reverse complement.
GTCGCGGTCGACGACGCACAGGTCGGAGGCGGAGATCTCCTCCCACCACAGGCCCCACGGGTTGACCCACATGGCGCCGTCCGGGCCGCCGTCCTTGACCATCGTGATGTGCCCGGCGATGTTCTCGCTGAAGCCGCTGTGCCCGAGGATGCGGAACGCACAGGCGAGGGCCTGCCGCTCCGTGAGGTCGACCCCGATCGGCGGCGTGATGCGCGGCGACCAGACCGCTGACCCGCCCTCGCGCAAGGCCGGTGTTGTCGTGAGTGTCACGGCTCACCTCCAAATCTTTTAGAAGATTAAGCGGCAGGTGTACCGAGAATCAAGCAATCGCTTGGTTGTTTTTTGGGTCGTGTCGCACGGGGGGCGCGACGATGACCCCGTGGTCGCCGGCTACCACCGGTCCGTGACAGGCAGCCGGGCCTCGACCACCATCACCGTCGCCTCGGCAACACCCACCGCCGCGAGCGCCGTCGGCCGGCTGCCGATCTGGCCGCCAGTTGAACCGAACGTCCGTCGATGACAACGATCCGTGCCTGCCACAATGTCCCGGTGACGGGCGTCGAGGCGAACATCTCCGGTGGTCAGGGCACCCAGATCGGCAACAACAACACCCAGTGGAACTTCGTGTGGCACGGCCGGCGCCTTGACGCCCCGGCGCTGGAGGCGCTGTCCGCCTCGCACGCCGCCGAGCTGGTGGCCGAGTTGCCGCACAACGAGGCGGTGCAGGCACTGGCGGCAATGCAGGTCGCCGCCGCGGCCGAGGTCACCTGGGCGCTGCTGCGCAGGCACGAGGCGCTCGCCGTGTCACTGCTCGGCAGGATGAACCGGAGCCGCTCGCAGCCTGTCGTCGATGCACTCGCCGCCAAGTTCGACTGGCTCTCGGGACTACCGACCGCTGCCGCCGAGATCGAACGCGTTGAAATCGAGCAAGGTTCCGGTCTCGGCGCCAAAGTCGGCGGCCTGGCCCGCGCCGGCACATCGGCACAGGGCACAACCGGGTTCTTCCGGCGGTATGCGCACGGCCAAATTCTTTGGAGTCCCCCCGGCGGCCCGCAGATCGTGCCGCAGGCCTTCGTGGAGTACCTCGCGGGCACGGACGGCATCGATGAGCTGGTCGGATTTCCGCTGTCGCCGGTAACGCCCTCACCGCCCTCGCCAGGGTTCGGCACAGTGGGCGCATTTCAGCACTATGAGGCGATAAATACATACAATCCCACGGTCTGTAAGCGTCTGGGCTATGTCTGCGGCGCAACGGTCTACAGGTCCGTGCACGGTGAGTTCGTCACCTGGGACGAAATCGGTGAGCACTACGAGCACCAGGGCGGCGCCGGCAGCTGGCTCGGGTTTCCGGTCAGCGACGAAGCCCCGGCAGGCCCGTCACGGGCAGCCGCCGACCGTCCGGGCGCCGGTACCTACGGCACGTGCCAGCGGTTCGAGGGCGGCACCGTCTACTCATTGACGAAGGCTGGACTCGTGGAGGTCCGCCGCGACATCGCCGACTATCACGACCGGCTCGGCGGCGCCCAGGGTGTGCTCGGGTTTCCGGTCGGCGGCAGGAAGGTCGCCGCGATCTCGCCGTTCGGGACAGCGGGCGAGTTCCAGCGGTTCGAGGGCGGGTCGGACTATCCGGCCGACATCGTCTCGCAATGGACCGCGGTCGAAGGGATCGGTGGCTGCACCGTTTACGTCAGCGAACCGCACGGCGTGCACGCCGTCGGTGCGGCGATCGGTGCGCTGTACGAGCGGATGGACGGCACCGGGAGCTGGCTCGGCTTTCCGACGTCCGGCGAGATCGACGGCCGGACCGGGCCCGACGAGGACTGGCGGTGCTACGCCACGTTCGAAGGTGGCGCGATCTACTGGACGGCTCCGCGCGGCGCCGTCGCGGTCCCGCGTGGCGTGGTGGACCTGTTGACGGGCGACACCCAGCTGGCGCAGCGGCTCGGGTTTCCGATCGCGGACGAGGAGCGTGTGGTGTTCTTCGAGCACGGCGTGGTGACCATCCGCGACGGCGTCGCCGAGGCGTGGGTCAGACCAGCCTGACTCCTTGTCCACGAGGACCTCGCCGTCCAGGACGTCGCCGGTGAACGCGGCGCCGCCGGAGGACGGCGGGGTCAGGCCCGGGGCGATGTTCTCGCGCACCAGCGGGCCTGAGCGTTGATCGCCTTGTCGAGGACGTCGAGGTCGTCATGACCCGCGCTCCTCAGCGCGTCGCGTCCGAGCCTTCCCAGGACGAGCCGGGCGGACCATCGGCCAGACGGACGCTTCACGGTCGGCGCGAACCCGGCCCTGTGATGGTGAACCGGGGTGGGCACGCCTGCCCACCCCGGCGCGGCGCTACTCCTTCACGCCGATGTGCTCGATCGGTGACACCCGCAGCAGCCGGCCGATCGGCAGGACCGTGGTGAGCAGGGCGAGCAGCGCGGTCCCGCCGATGACGGCCGCCCAGCCGAGCGGCGGGACGTAGGGCACCGGTTCGCCGGTCACCGACCTGACGACCATCGTCAGGGTGGCGAGGGCGATCGCCGCGCCCATCACGACCGCGACGCCGAGCAGCCCGGCCTGTTCGGCGTGGACCATCCGCCCGGCCTGGCGGCGGGTGACCCCGACGAGCCGCAGCACGGCCAGTTCGCGGCCGCGGGCCAGGGCGGCGATGACCATCGTGTTGGCGGCGGCGAGCGCGGCGTAGCCGACCATCACCCCGACGAGGAGTCTGTTGAGCCAGGCGCTGACCGCGAGGTCGTCGGCGAGCCGGCGGTTCAGGCCGCTCGTCGCGACGATTTCGCTGCCGGTGTACCGGCCGGCGAGCACCGACAGGTCCGCCGCGCCGGAGGAACGGATCAGCACCTCGTCGTCGGCGTCGCGGGCGGTGTGCCCGGTGACCGTCTCCCGGGTCAGGGTGATGTCGCCGAAGCCGAGGCCACGCTCGTAGACGGCGACGAGTCTCAGCCGCACCGGTGTGCCGTCGCCGAGCCAGAACTCGACCTGGTCACCGACGTCCCAGCCGTGGGTGGACGCCCGGATCGACGACACCGCGACGGTGTCGCCCCGCAGCTCCGCGAGGTCGCCGTCACGCACCCGCAGGTCCATTGTGGACGTGCCGTCGACCGCCTGCGCCGCGACGGTCTCTGCTGCGTCGAGGAACCTGACGACGACGGACGTTCGTCGTACCGACGTGGCGGCCGAGACACCGGGGAGCTTCCGCGCCTCGTCGGCCGCGCCGGGCGGCAGCCCCGCCGGGGAGACCAGGGCGTGCTGGGCGAGGAGGCCGTCGCGGCGCTGCGCCAGGGTCTGCCGTTCGAGGTTGTCCTGCAGGAACCACACGGATCCGCCGAGGCCGACCGACAGCACCAGCGCGGTGAGGACGGCTGCCGCGCCGCGGGCGTTCGCCTTGAGGTTGGCGGTCGCGAGGTATCCGCTGGAACCCCACACGGTGCGCAGGACCGGGGCGAGCATCCTCGCCGCGGCCCGGTTGATCCACGGCGCGAGGAGCCCGACGGCGGTGACGAACAGGTACAGCATGCCGATCGCGCCGGCGAGCGCCGTCTGACCGCCCGCGCCGAGCGTGACCACGCCCGACGATCCGGCGCCCGCGAGCGCGACGAGACCGCAGACGAGGCGCACCTTGCCGCCGCGCGCCGGCTCGACCGCCACCTCGCCGAGCGCCTCGACGGGCCGGATGCCGGTGACCCGCCGGGCGGCGATGAGCGCCGACAGCACCGCGACGAGCGTGGTGGCCACGGCGGCCGCGACGGTGGCGAGCACGCCGTCCGACATGGGGAACCCCGCGGGCACGAAGCCGCGGCCGACGAGCTGGTCGCGCACCCACCGGGTGGCGAGGAACCCCGCAGGCACGCCGAGCGCGACCGAGGTGAGACCGACGATCGCCGCCTCCGCCATGATCATGCGGCGGACCTGGCCGGGGGTCGCGGCGACGGCGCGCAGCAGCGCGAGATCCCGGCGCCGGTGCCGCACCGACAGCCCGACGGTGGCCGCGACCACGAACACGATCAGCAGCACGACGTACCCGCCGAACGCGGCGCCCGCCTCGATCAGCAGGTCCCGCGCGCCGAGCGCGTCGGACTCCTCGGCCAGGCCGCGGTCGGCGCCGGTGTACACCTCGGCGCCCGACTCGGACGCGAGCCCGCGCACCGCCGCTGCGAGGGCCGCACTGTCGGTGCCGGGTGCCGCGACGATCCCGATGACGGCGACCCGGCCGGGGTGCGGCGACAGCGACGCGGCGTGCGCGTCGGTGAAGAAGACCGCGGGTGCGGGACCGTCGACGACGCCGCTGACCCGGTACGTGCGGGCCACCCCGCCGGCGAGCACCTGCGTCTGCTGGCCGGGTGCGAGCCCGAGCCGCCGGTCTGCCGCGATCTGGTCGTCGCCGGTGGGGGCCGATCCGTCGACGATCCGGTACGGCGTCAGGGCGGCGCTCCCCCAGCCGTGCCCGGTGCCGACCGTGGCCGTGGCGGGCAGCGCGACCTGGACCGCGTCGTCCGCCGCGACCGTCGCGACACCGGCGAGTCCGCGGATCCGTTGGACGAGACCGGCCGGGACGGTTCCGCCCTCCGGCAGCCGCACCGTCGACCGGACCGTCGAACCGTCCAGGTCCTTGGCACTGATGGTGATGTCGCGGTGCGCGACCACGACGTCGGCGGCGGCATACCGGACCGGCTCCGGCCGGTGGCGCAGCCCCGACTCGACGAGCGTGCCCATCGCCATGAGGATCATGACGCCCGCGGCGAGGGCGAGCAGCGTCGCGACCGCCGGACCGGGCCGGTGCCGCAGCATCCGCAGCGCGAGCCGGGTCATGCCGTCACCTCCGCTGCGCTCCGGCGCCGCCCCGACCCAAGACTGAACACCTGATGCCCGGCTCTTCCGCTGCGCTTCAGACCGGTCATGACGTCACCACCCGGCGGCGGCCGAGCGACGCCAGTTGCTCGGCGATGCGGTCCACGCCGGGCTGCGGCATGTCCCGCACGATCCGGCCGTCGGCGAGGACCAGGACCCGGTCGGCGTAGGACGCGGCCACCGGGTCGTGCGTCACCATGACGACGGTCTGCCGGTGCTCGTCGACGACCGCGCGCAGCAGGGTCAGCACGTCCGCGGCGGTCTCGGTGTCCAGGGCGCCGGTCGGCTCGTCGCAGAAGATCACCTCGGGCCGCGTCGCCAGGGCCCGGGCGATGGCGACGCGCTGCTGCTGGCCGCCCGACAGCGCCGACGGCCGGTGGTGCAGTCGTTCGCGCAGCCCGACGCGGTCGATGACGTGTTCGAGCCAGGCGCGCTCCGGTCGTACACCTGCCAACCTCGACGGCAGGCCGATGTTCTCGGCGACCGTGAGGGCGGCGACGAGGTTGAACGCCTGGAAGACGAAGCCGATCCGGTCGCGGCGCAGCTTCGTCAGCTTCGTCTCCGACATCCCGGACAGCTCGGTGCCGCCGATCCAGACCCGTCCGGCGGTGGGCCGGTCCAGGCCGGCCGCGGTCTGCAGCAGCGTGCTCTTGCCGGATCCGGACGGCCCCATCACCGCCGTGAACGTGCCGCGGTGGAACGTCACATCGACGCCGGCGAGCGCGGTGACCTTCTGTGACCCGTTGGCGTAGACGCGGGAGAGCTGTTCGACGCGGACCGCCGTATCGGTTCTGTCCATGCGGACGACGCTATGGCGGCACCGGCCGGCGGATCGATCCAGCGTGCTGGCGGAGCGTGGTACAGCAGGCTGTACTACCCGCGGCTCCGGGGGTCCTCGAGGTAGCGCAGGACAGCGGTCACGCGGCGGTCGGCGCGGTCGTCGGGGGCGAGGTCGAGCTTGGCGAAGATGCTGCGGATGTGTTTGTGCACGGCGCCTTCGGTGACGAACAGGCGCTCCGAGATGGCCGTGTTGCCGAGGCCCTCCGCCATGAGGGCGAGCACGTCGCGTTCGCGGGGGCTGAGCCGGCTCAGCGTGCTGCCGGGGCGGCTGCGGGCGAGCAGCTGGCCGACGACCTCGGGGTCGATGGCGGTGCCGCCGCCGGCGACGCGGTGCAGCGCGCCGAGGAACTCCTCGACCCTGCCGACGCGTTCCTTCAGCAGGTACCCGAGCCGGACCGCACCGCCGGCGAGCAGGTCGGTGGCGAAGGTCTGCTCGACGTACGCCGACAGCACGAGCACCGCGAGGTCCGGCTGGCGGCGGCGGGCCTCGACGGCGGCGACGATGCCCTCGTCGGTGTGGGTGGGCGGCATCCGGACGTCGACGATCGCGACGTCGGGCCGGTGGGTGTCCACGGCGGACAGGAACGCGGCCGGCGAGTCGGCGGTGGCGACCACGTCCAGGGACTCGGCGCGCAGCAGCAGCGCCAGGCCTTCCCGCAGCAGGGCGTCGTCCTCGGCGATCACGATCCGCACGGCAGCTCCACGAGTAGCGTCGTCGGCCCACCGGGTGGGCTGGTCAGGGTGAAGCGGCCGTCGTGGGCCTCGACCCGCCGGCGGATGCCGGCGATCCCGGAGCCGTGGCCTTCGCCGGCCGTGCCGTCGGCGCCGCCGCGGCCGTCGTCGCCTATCCGCAGGTGCAGCCGGTCGCCGCTGCGGTGCACGGCGACGGCGGCCCTGGTCGCGCCGCTGTGCCGGGCGACGTTGGTGAGCGCCTCCGCCACCACGAAGTACGCCGTGGCCTCGACCGACGCGGCGCACCGGCCGGGCACGTCGACCTCGACGGTGCACGGCACCCCGCAACCGGCGGCGAGGCCGTCGAGGGCGCCTGCGAGCCCGCGGTCGCCGAGGACCGGCGGCAGGATCCCGCGCACGACGGTGCGCAGCTCGGCGAGGGCGAGCTCGGCGGCGGCGTGGGCGCGTTCCAGGACCTCCGCGGCCATCGCCGGGTCGCGGGCGAGGGCCCGCCGGGCAGCGCCGAGCAGGACGGTGACGGCGACGAGGCGGTTCTGCGCCCCGTCGTGCAGGGACCGTTCGATGCGGCGCAGCTCGACGGCGTGCGCGTCGAGGGCGGCGGCGCGGGTCGCGGTCAGTTCGGCGATCCGCAGCGTCACGTCGACGTCGTGGGGCGGCGCCAGCCACCGCCTGCCGGGCAGTGCCTGCAGCCGGGCGAGCCACGGGACCAGCGGCACGGACACGGCGAGCCAGCCGACGCCGATCAGCGCGACGGCGAGCGCGTCGAGGACGCCGTCGATGCGCCAGAACACGAGGCCCGGGCCGCCGAGGCCGGGCGGCAGCGCCCAGAAGTACAGCGGGAACAGCAGGTACTGCACGGCGCTGAGCGGCAGCGAGATCCCGATCGCGCCGAGCGCGAACCCGGCGGTGCCGTGCACGGCGACGAACCTCACCTCGCGGCGCACCCACGGGTCGCGCAGGGCGGCGCGCAGCCCGTCGGGGACCGGCGGCGGCGCCGGCAGGTCGGTCCCCCACCGCGCCAGCCGGGCCCGCTCCCGGCCCGCGACGGACCGCACCGCCTTCAGCGCCGACGGGACGACGGGCAGGCCCGCACCGACAACGGAGGCGACCGCCACCACAACCAGCAGCATGCAGGCGGCCAGGGCCAGGACCGCGGTGCCGAGCCCGCCGACGAGGTGCTCGAGGGCCTCGACGGACGCGCGCACCCGGTCCCGCAGATACTGCCGCACAGCACTGAAAGTACAGCCTGCTGGATCGCCGGCGGCCGGCGCAGTGCCTAGCGTGGCGGGCAACGTCAACCACAACGTGAGGAGGCGGCATGCTCCGCCCTGTGCTCTGGCTGGTGCTGATCGTCAGCGCCGGCGCCAACGCGACCGCGTCCACCGCCGACGCCAACCCGCTGATCGGCGTAGGTTTCGGCCTGGTCACCCTCGCCTGCGCGGCGACGCTGGTCGTGCACCACTACCGGCACCGCGTCCGGTAGAGCGGCTACTTGTAGCGGTAGACGGCGATGACGTAGTCGGGGCAGACGATCTGGCAGGCGGTGCAGCCGGTGCAGCCGTCGTGCAGCTCCGGATACCGGTAGCCCTGCTCGTTGACGGTCGCCGACATGGTCAGCACGTTGGGCGGGCAGGCGGCGAGGCACAGTTCGCAGCCCTTGCACTTGTCGGCGTCGATGACGAGGGTGCCACGGCTCATGGATGGGTTCCCTTCAGTACGGCCGCCGCGTCCGTCCACTGCGGACCGTCCACACCGGATGGTGGGAAGACGCCGCGGCGGCGCAGGGCGGCGACGGCGTTGTCGGCGGTGAGGCGCAGGTGCGTGAGGGCCGCGGCGCCGGCGGCGTCGGGGTCGCCGTCGCGGATGGCGGCGAACTCCAGGTGCAGGGCGGCGCGCTCGGCGGGCAGCGCGTCGTCGATGGAGAAGCGGGCCGCGGCGGGGACGAGGCCGCTGAACGTGCGCAGCAGCGCCCGCAGGTGGTTGCGGGCGCCGGCGACGTTGACGACCCGCCGGAACTCCCGCGCCAGGGACTCGAACTCGTTCGGGTCCTCACAGTCGGCGAGCCGCTCGTCGAGCACGGCCAGTTCCTTGAGCACGGCCGGATCGCAGGCGGCGGCGACCCTGCGGTTGGTCAGGGCGCTGAGCATGCCGTAGAGCTCGAACGCCTCGCGGACGGTCGCGTCGTCGAACCCGGCGACGAACGCCCGCTTGTAGTGGGCGCGTTCGACGAGGCCGTCGCGCTCCAGCTGGATGAGGCCCTCCCGGACCGGGACCCGGCTGACGCCCAGGGTGGCGGCGATCTCGTCGAGGTCGAGGCGCTGCCCGCTGCGCAGTTCGCCGGCGAACAGCAGGTCGAGCACGTGCGCGGCGACGGCCTCGCTGGTGTTCGCGCGCTCCAGCTTCATCGCGTGACCAGTTCGCCGATGCCGTACGTCTGCTCCATCGTGCCCTGCTGGTAGGCGGGGCCCTCGGCGGTCGGCACGAACCAGCCGGTGGGGCACATAGTGAGGATCTCCACCAGGCTGAACCCGCCGCCGGCGAGCTGGGTCTCGAACGCCCTGCGCAGCATGCGTTTCGCCTGGAGCACCCCACCGGCGGTGGAGACGGCGCCGCGGGCCACGTAGCCGACGCCCTGCAGCGACGCGACGAGGTCGGCGACGGGGATCGGGTAGCCGTGCGTCTCGGGGTCGCGCCCGTCGATGCTGGTCTTGGTCCGCTGGCCGAGGACGGTGGTGGCGGTCTGCTGGCCGCCGGTGTCGCCGAAGACCCCGTTGTTGAGCATCACGCAGGTGATGTTCTCACCGCGGGCAGCGGCGTGCAGCACCTCCTGCAGGCCCTCGTTGGCCATGTCGCCGTCGCCCTGCAGGGTGAAGACGGCGACGCCGGGCCTGACCCGTTTGATGCCGGTGGCGCAGGCGGGTGCGCGGCCGTGCAGGCACTGCAGGACGTCGACGTCCATGATGCGCACGAAGCTGCCGTAGCAGCCGTGCCCGACGACGCCGATGGTGCGCTGCACGATGTCCAGCTCCTGCAACACTTCCAGCAGGATGCGCAGGGCGACGGGCTCGCCGCAGCCGGGGCACAGCGAGTGCTCCCCGAGCAGCAGGCTGGGCTTGAAGTCGACGACCTGCTTGGCGGGCAGCACAGGCGGGCCTGACGTGTCGATGATCATAGGGCACCTAGGATTCGTGAGCGGATCACGGGGGCGTCGAGCAGCGGCCCGTAGGAGAGCCCGGACTCGGCGATGCTGACCCCGCCGACGAACCGGACGGCGTCGCGGTCGGCGGCGTGGATGCGCACGTCGTCGAGCATCTGCCCGGCGTTGAGCTCGAAGACGAGGACGTTGCGGGCGCCGGTGGTCGCGCGGCGCAGCGCGGCGCCGGGGAACGGCCACAGGGTGACGGGCCGGAACCAGCCGATGCGGTGCCCTTCGGCGCGCAGCCCGTCCACGACGTGCTCGACGAACTTCGCGGCGGTGCCGAACGCGACGACGACGGTCTCGGCGTCGTCCACCATGAACTCCTCGTGGCGCTGCTCCTGCGCGGCGATGCGGTCGAACTTGTCGGCGATCGCGCGCCAGTGCCCGTCGGGGCCGGGGCCCGGGTCGTTGGCCTTGCCCATCGCCCAGGTCCAGATCTGCCGGCTGCGGCCGGTGCCGCCGCCGGTGCCGTCGAGGACCCAGTCCTTGTCGGGCAGCGGCCCGAAGTCGAGGGCCTGGATGTCGACCCCGACGCGGGTCTGCGCGAGCAGCGGGTCGCCGTAGAGCATGACGGGCGCGCGGTGCTTGTCGGCGAGGTGGAACAGCAGCTGCGTGTGCTCGACCGCCTCGGGGATGTCCTTCGGCGCGAGCGTGATGGTGCGGTAGTCGCCCCAGCCGCCGCCGCGGGTGGCCTGGAAGTAGTCCTGCTGGTTGCGGGCGAGGTTGAACACGACGAACGGTGTCTCGTTGAGCGCGGCCTCGGCGATCGCCTCCTGCATGAGCGCGATGCCCTGACCGCAGGAGCCGGTGGCGGCGCGGGCGCCCGCGGCGGCGGCGCCGAGGGTCATGTTGACGCCCTCGATCTCGCTCTCCGCGTTGAGGCACACGCCGCCGGCCGCGGGCAGCCGGCGCGACATCTCCTCCAGCAGGCCGGTGAACGGTGACATGGGGTAGCCGGTGAAGAACCGGCAGCCGGCGACGATCGCGGCCTCGGCCATGGCGGCGCCGCCATCAAGCAGTTCCAGGCTCACGCGCTGACCTCCACAGTCGCGGCGCCAGCTTCCAGCGCCCGGGCGTTCGCCGGTGCGTGCTGGCGCCGGTACGGCGGCAGCAGCTCCTCCATCGCGGCCGCCAGCGACGCCGGCCGCACCAGCTGCGTGAGTGCGTTGTACGCGCCGAGGAGGACGAACCCGGACGCCTGCGGCGCCTCCACCGACCTGGCGGCGCCCATCGCGTCGACGGCGAACACCCGCAGGTCGGGGCGGAACGTGGAAGGGTCGACGAGCGGGGTGTTGGCCACGACGATGCCGCCCGGCCGGATCCGGTCCTCGACGCCTTCGGTGAAGCGGTGGTGGGCGAAGATCGCCGACCACGCCGACGGCAGGATCGGCAGGGCCTTCAGCGGGGCGTCGCCGATGACGACGCCGGCTTTGGACGGCCCGCCGCGCATCTCGCCGCCGTAGTCGGCCGCGAGCATCGCGTAGCGCCCCTCACGGGTGGCGGCGAGCGCGAGGGTCTTGGCGAGCAGCTGGATGCCCTGCCCGCCGACCCCGGTGACCATGAGCTCCCGCTCCATCCGTGTCCTCCCTTGACGAGATTTGAATATTGAATACAAAATCTGATCGAACCGTCAAGCGCGGCCGCGAGGAGATCATGAGATGCGGGCTTTGGTCATGCACGGCTTCGGCGACGCCACCGTCGAGGAGGTCCCGGACCCAGACCCCGGAGCGGACGAGGTCGTCATCGACGTCGCCTGCGTCCAGCCGAGCGTCACGGAGTGCATGCTGATCGCCGGTGACCCGGTCGCCATGCACGACGTCCTCGCCGCCCGGCTCGCGGCCGGCCCGACCCGTTTCGGCGGTCACGAGTTCGCCGGCACCCTCCCTGACGGCTCCCTCGTCACGGCGGTCGAGACCGCCGCCTGCGGGGTGTGCGCCGCGTGCCGCCGGGACCGGCCGGACGCGTGCCCCTCTCCAGGTGTGCTCGGCTTCACCAGACCGGGGGCGTTCGCCTCGCGCGTCGCCGTCCCGCTGCGGTCGGTCGTGCCCGTGCCCGACGGCGTGACCGCATCGCAGGCCGCCGCGGTGCAGCCCCTCGCCGGAGCGCTGCACGGGCACGCGATCGCCGAGGTGCGCCCCGGCGACAGCGTCCTCATCCTCGGCGCCGGTGTCATGGGTGTCCTGCACGCGCAGGTGGCCCGGCACGGCGGCGCCGGGCTCATCATGGTGACCGGCCGCAGTCCCGCGAAACGTTCTCTGGCGCTCGCCGCCGGCGCCGACGTCGTCATCGACGCCGCCGACGACGTGCACGCCGCCGTCCTGGAGGCGACCGGCGGGATCGGCGCCGACGTCGTCTTCGAGACCGCCGGCGGCATGCCGAGCGCCGGGCTCGCCGGGACGTCCACCTTGGATCTGGCGGCGCGGTGCGTACGGCGCAGCGGGCGGATCGTCATGGTCGCGGTCCTGCCCCGGGAAGCTCCCGCGCCGCTGGGGCTGCTGCGGGAGCGGGCGGTGGCACTGCTCCATCCACGGTCCGGGGCGGGCGGCTACTCCCCCGGCAGCGGCGCGTTCGAGCAGGCGCTGCGGCTCATCGCCCGCGGCGACGTCGACGTCGACTGCCTGATCACCCACCGCCTCGAGGGCGTGGACGCGCTGCCGAAGGCCCTGGACATCACCCGCGACAAGGCGTCGCACGGCGCGCTCGGCCCCGCCCAGGTCATGATCGGTTCGTGGGGCCGAGCATGAGCGACCCCGGGAGCGCAGCGGAAGGCCCGCTCAGGCCGACGCCGGAGCGTAGCGGAGGTGGCAGCATGAACGGACCGGAGCGTAGCGGAGTGGCTGCTCATCGTGGGCGCAGTCACAGGTCAGGCCGACGCCGGAGCGTAGCGGAGGTGGCGGCATGAGCGGCCATGGAGCGCAGCGGAAGGCCGATCATCATGAGCTCAGTGTCAGCTCAGGCCGACGCCGGAGCGTAGCGGAGGTGGCGGCGTGAGCCTGCTGATCGGGGACATCGTCGCCCTTGCCGCGCTGACCGTGCCGCGGCAGGCGGCGGCCACCCTCGGCGATGACGCGCTCACGTTCGCCGAGCTCGACGTCGCCGCGGACCGGACGGCGAACGCCCTCGCCGGCCTCGGGGTCGGGGCCGGGGACGTCGTGCTGTGGTGCGCGGCGCCGACGCTGCGGGTGCTCGACGTGTTCGTCGCCTGCGCGCGGCTCGGCGCCGTGTTCGCCCCGCTGAACCCCGCGCTGCCGGTGCATGAGCGCGACGCGGTCCGGGAATACCTCGACCCCCGGCTCGTGCTGTCGGACCGGGAGTTCGGGGCGCCGGTGGTACACCATGCGACGCTGCGGAACGGGAGCGGCGTGTTCGAGCGGCGGGCCGTCGACGACAGTGCGCCGCACATCGTCTACCTCACCAGCGGCTCGACCGGCACGCCGAAGGGCGCCCTCGTCAGCCACCGCGCGAGCTGGCTGCGGGCCGCCCCGGGTGGCGGCACGTTCACCAGCGGGCTGCGCGGGCCCGGCGGGGTCGTGTGCACGTTCCCGCTGTACCACTACGGTGGCTGGCATTATGTGATGGAGGCCTGGCAGCACCGCACCGCCGTGCACCTGGTCCGCCGCGCCGACGCCGCCTCGGTCATCGACGTCGTCCAGCACCGCCGCCCGTCGGCGCTGTACTGCATCCCGGCCGTCTGGGAGCGCCTGCTGGACCGCGAGCACCGCACCGCCGACCTGCGCTCCCTGCTGCACGCCGACACCGGCACGTCCAGCGTCGCGCTCGACCTGGTCGAACGCATCAAGGCCCGCCTGCCCGGGACGACGACGACCATCCTGTACGGCTCCACCGAGGCGGGCCGGATGGCGGCCCTGCACGACTGGGAGCTGACCGCCAGACCCGGCAGCGTCGGCCGGGCCGCGACCCCGAACGCGCTGTGGCTCGCCCCCGACGGCGAGGTCTGCGTCACGGGACCCGCGGTGATGAACGGCTACCTGGGCGCCGCCGCGCTGACCGGCGAGTACCGCTCCGGCGACCTCGGCCACCTCGACGCCGACGGCTACCTGTACCTGACCGGCCGCACCCGCGAGGTGATCCGCACCGGCGGCGAGTCGGTCGGCCCCGCCGAGGTCGAACACGCCCTGCGCGATCTGCCGGGCGTGCTGGACGTCGCCGTCGTCGGCCTCCCGGACCCCCAGTGGGGCGAGGTGGTCTGCGCCGTCTTCGTGCTCCCCGCCGACTGCCCGGCGCCGACGGTGGCGCAGGTGCGGTCCCACGTGGACGGCCGGCTCGCCGGCTTCAAGGTCCCCCGCCGGATCGCGACGACGGCGTCGATCCCCCGCACCCCGGCCACCGGCCAGATCCAGCGCAGCCGCCTCCGCGACCTGCTGACCGGATGAGCCGCCTGACGCCGGAGCCAGGCCGCGTCACCAAGGTGTCGGAGCCGGGCCGTGGCACCGTTGCCCTTCACCAGGTGCCGGGGCCGTGGACGGCGAGCCAGCGCGTCCACTCGTAGCCCTTCAGGGCGGCGCTGGGCAGGCCACGGTCGCGTTTGACGGCGACGGCGCGGTCGAGCAGGTCCAGGGCGTCGCCGAACTTCTGGTCCGTGCCGAGCAGTTCGACGACGAGGCAGCTCGCGCCGTAGGTGACGAAGCCGCCGGTGTCGTCGCGGACCGTGGCGAGCAGCGCCGAGACGAAGGCCTGCGGGTCGGCCTTCGCCTGCTCGTAGAAGGGCGCGATGCAGGTGGGGTAGATCTCGGTCGGGTCGACGCCCGACCCGACGTGGTCCATCTCGAACCGGCCGAGCAGCTCGAGCCGGCGCGGCATGTCGGCGGGGAACCGGATCCCGGGCGTCCTGCGCAGCCATCCCATCGGTCGCGCCTAGGAGGCGTCGGCGGTGACGCCGAAGCCCTCGGCGACCGAGCGCAGCAGCCGGGACGTGGAGCCCTTGTCGCCCATTCCGTAGGGCCCGACCAGCTGGACGGTGCGGGAGTCGCCGTTGTCGACGACGTAGGCGTGCACGGCCATCCTGGTCGCGCCGTACATCTTGCTCTGGCCGGGGACGAACGCGCCACCCTTCCACGTCGGCTGCCGCCCGACGCTGGGCAGGCCGCCGGACGGCTCGAAGAACTCGACGCCGCCCTCGTCGTTGCCCCGCAGGACGCTCAGGCCGCGCAGGATCCGCCGGCCCGGGCCGTAGCTCGATTGGACCGCCTCGCGGAAGGTCTGCGCGCAGCGGGCGACGGACATCTTCGTCTCGAACTCGATCCGTAAGTCACTCATGGCCGCCTCTGACGGACAGTTGTCCGTCAGAAGCGGTGCATGGCGAGGAGCCGGCGTCCGCCGCGGACGTCCTACGGGTACCTGGCGCCACCCGAGGCCCGGGTGGGCGGGTGGCGCTGCTTCAACGAGGACTGCCACGCCGGGGGCGAGCCGGCGCCCAGGTGGTGGCCGTTCCTGTGCACCGAGTGTCACCGCCCGGCCGACCCCGTGTTCGAGGAGCCGTGGGCGCACGAGGCCGAGGAACACCTCATCCGGCACGACCTCACCAACGCGGACTGGCACCAGCGCACCGCCGCGGAGCTGAAGGTGCACATCTGGTCCTACAAGGACGCCTGGTTCCGCGGTGACGGTGCGGCGGCGCGGGCGGCGTGGCACGGGTTCCGGCGGACCAGGCAGCGGCAGCAGCAACGCGGCGAGGACTGGTGGGTCACCACGGCAACCGGGCAGATGGTGCTCCTCGCGGCGCTCGCCGACGACATCGACGGCGCGGTGCCGGAGCTGCGGGCCTGGCACCCACGGGTCGACACCCGGGACCTGGAGGACGACAACACCCGGCGGACCGACGCGCGCGTCTTCGTGTCGGCCTGCAGCGGCCTGCTCGAGCGCGAGGCGTCGATCGGGCATCCGCACGAGGCCGAGATCGACCATCTCATGCGTGACATCGCGGCGCGCGCGGAAGACGTGCTGACGCCGGCGCATCAGGAAGGGTTCCGCCGGATCCGGCTGGTGCGGACCCTGCCCGCCACCACCGCCGCCATCGAGGGCACGCGTCGCGCACCGGGCCCGGTCGGTGACCGCCTCCCCCCGATCTCCGTCGTCGCCGGCGCCGACAGCGCCCTCGACGCGGCCGAGCTCCACGACGATCACGACGCCCTCGACGCGCTGATCCGGCGGCTCGCGGCGGACGGCGGCACACCGAGCCTGCTGCACCTGTTGCGCGCCCGGCGGCTCGTCCTGGGCGGCGCGCTGCGGCAGGCGATGGACGAGCTGGCCCTGGCCGCCGAGGCGACCGACGAGCTCTGCATGGACCTGCGACCGGTCGTCTACGCCACCCACGGCCGGGTGCGGACGCTGCACGATCCGGCCGCGCTGGACGCCGGGATCGCCGACTGCCGCACCGGACGGCACCTCGGTCTGCGCCGGTGGCGGGGCACCACGGCGGCGGACACGGAGCTGGCCCGGCTGCTGCTGTGGCGCGGATCGGACCGCTCCGACGTCGGTGAGGCGGTGCGGCTGGCCCGGCGACGGTGCCGGCCGTGGCGCTACCCCGGCGTCGAGGACCGGATCGTGCTGCAGGAGGCGCTGTCGGCGTACGACACGCTGACCGGACACGGCAACACGGAGCGCCGGCGGCGGGCCTGGCGGGACGCCGTCGCATCCGCGGGGAGCGTCGTCGAGCGGGCCCGGTTCGCCACGGCATGGGTCGGCTGGGCCGTCGGCACCGGCGACCCGGAGCTGGCCGCCGAGGCGTACCAGCACCTGGTCGCGCTCATCCCGCTGGACGCCGCGGCGCGCACCGGCAGCCGCGCCCGGGAGCGGGTCCTCGCCGCCGCGCAGGAGCACATCGAGGACGCCGGATACTGGCTGGCGCGCAGCCGCAGGTACCGGGAGGCCGTCGTCGCGCTGGAGACCGGCCGGGCGATCGCGCTCACCGGGACGTTCGGCGGCGAACAGTTCGCCGCCGTCGACTACCCGGCCGTGACCGCGGCGACCGGCGACGGCGCGCTGCTGTACGTCGCGGCGGCGAAGGCCGGCGGTTACGCCCTCGTCGTCGCCGCCCGGCACGACCCGCAGTTCGTCGAGCTGCCGAAGCTCGACCGGGCCACCGTCGCCGCGCTCGTCGGCACCACGCGGTCCGGCCAGGCCGTGCGGGGCACGGCGGCGACACGGGACGCGGACCCGGTGACGGCCGCCGCCGACCCGCTGGCGGAGGTGCTGCGGGCGCTGTGGGACGGCGGGATGCGGGACCTGCTGCTCGACAAGGCGCGCGGCTCGGTGGTGACGCTCGTCCCGGTCGGCCTGCTCAGCCTCCTGCCGCTGCACGCCGCCGGGGGCCCGCTGCACGCCGCCGGGGATCCGGACACTCCCGGCCACGCGGGTCGGTTCTCGGCGATCCGGTACGCGCCGAACGCCCGCGGGCTGCGCCGCTGCCAGGACCTCGCCCGGGAGCTCGACCGGCGGCCGCTGCGCCTCCTCGCCGTCGACGCGCCCGCGAGCCCCGGCGGCACGCCGTTGCGGTACGTCGCGCACGAGACCGACGCCGTCGCCCGCCGCTGGTCGTCGCCCGGGACCAGGGTCACCCACGACTGCACCTGGGCCGAGTTCCGCGACAGCGCCGACGGGTACACCGTCTGGCACCTCGCCTGCCACGGCGTCGCCGAGCCGCACGCGATCCTCGACACCCGCCTCTGCTTCACCGACCGGGACGTCACCCTCGGCGAGCTGCGCCGGATCCTGCCGACCGGCCGCCGGCGCCTCGCGGTGCTGTCGGCGTGCGAGACCAACCTGACCGAGGTCACCGCGCCGAACGAGGTCGTCGGCCTGCCGTCCGCCCTGCTGCAGGTCGGTTTCGCCGGCGTCGTCGCCAGCGCCTGGAAGGTCGACGACCTGGCGACCGCGTACCTGATGACGGCCTTCTACCACCTGTGGTGCGGGGAACGGCACCCGCCCGCCGTCGCGCTGAACCTGGCCCAGCGCTGGCTGCGCCACGCGACCCGCGCCGAGCTGACCGCGGCCCTGCCCGGCACGGACCCGGGCGGCTTCGACGACCAACCGTTCCGGGACCCGCGCTACTGGGCGGCGTTCGCCTACACGGGAGCGTGACCTGCCCGGCGGCCGCAACGCCCCAGCCACCGGAACACGACACCCATCCGGTCGAGGATCGGCTCCGAACTCCGGGGTATGGCAGTGGATGGCGGAGTGGTGGCGGGGGTCGTCGCCGGGCGGTACCGGCTCGTCCGGGTCGTCGGGCGCGGCGGGATGGGCCGGGTCTGGCAGGCGCACGACGAGATCCTCGACCGTGAGGTCGCCGTCAAGGAGGTCATGCCGGTCGCCGGCGTGGCACCCGGACGCACCGACATCTGGGAGCGCACGATCCGCGAGGCGCGCACCGCGGGACGGCTCAAGCATCCGAATGTGGTCCGCGTGTACGACGTGCACTTCGCCGACGGGCGGCCGTGGATCGTCATGGAGTACGTCGAAGGCCGGTCGCTGCACGCGGTCGTCCGGGACGACGGGCCGCTCGACGTCGAGCGCGCCGCGAAGGTCGGGCTGGCGCTGCTCGACGGGCTCGCCGCTGCGCACGCCGCCGGGGTGCTGCACCGGGACGTCACACCGCGCAACGTGCTGCTCACGCAGGACGGGCAGACGCTGCTGGGCGACTTCGGGGTGGCGGTGTTCGAGGAGGAGAGCTTCCGGGCCGACGCGACCCGCGAGGACGTGCTGCTCGCCTCGCCCGCATACGTCGCGCCCGAGCGGGTGATGGCCGGCGAGTCGAGCACGAGCACCGACCTGTGGTCGCTCGGCGCGACGCTCTATCTCGCGGTGGAGGGTCGTCCGCCGTACGAGCGGGCCACGCCGATCGATCAGCTGACCGCGCTGATGCAGGAGCCGCCGGACGCGATGCGGCGCGCCGGACTGCTGGAGCCGGTCATCGAGGGCCTGCTGCGCCGCGATCCGGGCGACCGCCTGACCGTCGCCGGGGCCCGTCCGCTGCTGGAGGCGGCGCTGACCGGGCAGCGGGCACGCGCCCCGCGCTGGCGCGTCCCGGTCCAGCGACGGCCGTCGCCCCCGTCCGATCGGGCCGGCGGCGTCGGTACCGCGGCGGCGACCGCGATCAGTGAGACCGCGCGGCGCAAGCTCGTCGTGGCCGGGCTCGCCGTCGTGCTCCTCGCCGCGGGAGGGGCCGGCGCCTGGGCCGCCACCCGGCCGACCACCGGCGGCGGCCCTCCCGCGGTCGTGCCGTCGACCGTGCAGGTCCGCTATCCGTCGCCGTTGCGGTGTTCCGGGGCGACCACCGCGGACGCGGCCGCGCAGGGGTGGGTCCGGCGGGACGAGGACGGCTTCAGCACCCTGGCGCCCGACGGCTGGGCGCGCGCCACCGACGGTCCCGTCGTGTGTTTCCTCGACCCGGCCGGGCGGCAGGGCTTCACCGTCGACCCGACCCCGCCGCTGGACGAGGACCGGGTGGCGTACTGGACGGAGCAGGAACGCGTGCTGCTCGCCGGGCCGGACAGGCCCGCCGGGTACCGCCGGGTCACCATCAGCGTGGCGCTGTTCCAGCGGGGCGGCGCCGACTGGGAGTACACGTTCGACGAGGACGGCACCCGCTGGCACACGCTGCGCCGGAACTTCGCGATCGGCGAGGGCCGCGGGTTCATCGTGTCGTGGACCGCGCCGGACGCCGGCTGGGACGCCGCGCTCGACGGCTTCCGCACCGTGACCGGCGGCTTCGAACTTCGCTGATCGCCGCACCAATCCGGACGGATCACGGCTCCGAACCACTCCTGTCACATCGTCAACCGATCGGAGACCCCCTCATGAACCTCAGACGAGCCGCCATCGCGGCCCTTCCGGTCGCGGCGGTCGCGCTGACCGTGCCGTTCCTGGCCCCGGCGCCCGTGTTCGCCGCCGAGTCGGTCTCCGTCGAACTGCAGGAGATGGGCAAGACCGGCGCCAAGGGCAGCGCGACGCTCACCCCGATGGCCAACGGCGACCTGAAGATCGTCCTGAAGTCGACCGGGATGACGCCGAACTCGCCGCACGCGCAGCACCTGCACGGCTCGGCCGGCGGCATGGACTTCCACTGCCCGACCCTGGCCGACGACAAGAACGGCAACGGCTACCTCAGCGTCGAGGAGGGGCTGCCGATGTACGGCGACATCTTCGTCTCACTGACCACCTCCGGCGACACCACCAAGGCCAGCGGCCTCGCCGTCGACCGCTTCCCGACCGCCGACGCCAAGGGCGACCTGTCCTACGAGCGCACGATCCCCGCCGCGCAGCTGCCGGCCGGCACGATCGAGCACATCAAGGACCTGCACATCGTGCAGCACGGCATCGACGCGAACGGCAACGGCAAGTACGACCTGGAGGCCCTCGGCGAGTCGACGTTCGCGAAGTCGCTCGGCGTGCCGAACATCCCGGAGGAAGCGACCGACGTCGCGACCTGCGGCATGGTCGCCGGTGCGGCCGCCGGCTCGGTCCCGGCCGGTGGCGTCGAGACCGGCGACGGCTCGTCGTTGCGGCAGAACGGCATGGACCCGGCGCTGATCTACTCGGTCGGTGGCGCCGCGGTGGCCGGCACGCTCGCGGTCGCCTTCTACCGCCGCCGCAAGAGCACGCAGGTCTGAGCGATGAACACCATGAGCGGCCTGAAGCACCGTCTGGCCCTGTGCGCCGCGTTCCTGTCCCTGGCGGCGTGCTCGTCACCTGAGGCGGCGCCGCACACGGAGGCGGCACCGGCGCAGGCGGCGACCCAGCCCCCCGCGGCGAGCAAGCCCGGTGAGCTGACCTCAGGGCCGCTGATGGTGTCGTCCCCGCCGGTCAGCGTCAGCATCCCGAAGCTCGGCGTGACCAGCAGCCTGATCGACCTGTCCACCAAGTCCGACGGCACCATGGAGGTGCCCGACGACGCGAGCACCGTCGGCTGGTTCACCGGCGCGCCCACCCCGGGCGCGCTGGGACCGGCCGTCCTCGCCGGACACGTCGACTGGAAGGGCACCAGGGGCGCCTTCTACCACCTGGCGACCCTGACCCCCGGCGACGAGGTGACGGTGACCCGCCTCGACGGCAGCCGCGCGGTGTTCGCCGTCGGCAAGGTCGAGCGGCACCCGAAGGACGCCTTCCCGACCGAGGCCGTGTACGGCCCGGTCGACCACGCCGCCCTGCGCCTGATCACCTGTGGCGGCGAGTTCGACGCCTCGACCGGCCACTACCGCGACAACATCGTGGCGTTCGCCGCCCTGCGCCAGGCACTGTGACCGCGTCCGCTCAGTCGAGGCAGAACTCGTTGCCCTCGACGTCCTGCATCAGCTGGCACGACTCGTTCTCCTCATCGGCGACCAGGAGCTTCCCGCGGACCGCCCCGAGCGCGACCAGCCGTGCGCATTCGGCCTCCAGCGCGGCCAGGCGCTCCTCGCCGACGAGCCCGGTGCCGACCCGCACGTCGAGATGCACGCGGTTCTTGACGACCTTGCCCTCGGGGACCCGCTGGAAATACAGCCGCGGGCCGGCCCCTGAGGGATCGCCGCACGCCGCGGACGCCGCCCCCGGCTCGTCCTGCGCCGCCGCGACATACCCCAGCACCTCGCACCAGAACCGGGCGACGCGCACCGGGTCCGCGCAGTCGAAGGTGACCTGAACCTGCCTGACCGACGCCATGGGCCCACCCTAGCGGCGAGCTGGATCGGTGCTGGCATCCGGGCATAAAAGAAGGCAGGAAGAAGCTCCCTGCCACTTCTAACATATAGCAGACTGGGGGTCTTGCCGCAAGACCCGGTCCGTGCTGCAGAATCGTCGACCGGACCAAAAGGCCGAAACGGACGAAGGCACCGGGGGCACGATGAGCGAGCGGTACGTGTTGGGTCTGGACGAGGTCGACGAGACGCTGCCGGCGGTCGTGGGCGGCAAGGGCGCGCACCTCGGGGCGCTGTCGGACATCGACGGCGTCACCGTGCCGGCCGGCTTCTGCGTCACCACGGACGCCTTCCAGCGGGTCATGGCGGACGTGCCCGCCATCGGTGAGCGGCTCGACCAGCTGGCCCGCGCCGGCGACCGGGACGCGGTCCGCACGCTCAGCGCGGACATCCGCCACAGCATCGAGACGACCGCCGTCCCCGGCGACATCGCGGCGGCGATCACCGGCGGACTCGACGAGCACGTCGCCTATGCCGTGCGGTCCAGCGCGACGGCCGAGGACCTGCCGACGGCGTCGTTCGCCGGGCAGCAGGACACCTACCTCAACGTCATCGGGGCGGCGGCCGTCCTCGAGCACGTCAGCCGGTGCTGGGCGTCGCTGTTCACCGAGCGGGCCGTGGCGTACCGGCAGCGCAACGGCATCGACCACCGCACGGTCCACATGGCGGTGGTCGTGCAGCGGATGGTGTTCCCGGACGTGGCCGGGATCCTGTTCACCGCCGACCCCGTCACGTCCGACCGGAAGGTCGCCTCCGTCGACGCGAGCTTCGGACTCGGCGAGGCCCTGGTCTCCGGGCTGGTGAACCCGGACGTCTACAAGGTCCGCGACGGCGAGGTCGTCGCCAGGACCATCGGTGCCAAGCAGCTCGCCGTCCACGCCTCGCCCGGTGGCGGTACACGGGAACAGCCGGTCGATCCGGAGCTGCGGCAGCAGGCGGCCCTGACCGACGCGCAGGTCGTGGCGCTCGTCGAGCTCGGCCGGCGGATCGAGGCGCACTTCGGCCGCCCACAGGACATCGAATGGTGCCTGACCGGCGGCGGCTTCCAGATCGTGCAGAGCCGGCCGATCACCACGCTGTTCCCCGTCCCCGAGGCCGGCGACGAGGAGCACCGCGTCTATCTCTCCGTGGGCCACCAGCAGATGATGACCGACCCGATGCGGCCGCTGGGGCTGTCGTTCTGGCAGATGACGACCCCCATGCCGATGGCCGAGGCCGGCGGCCGGCTGTTCGTCGACGTGACCCAGCGGCTGGCGTCGCCGGCGAGCCGCGACGGCTTCCTGGCGCTCATCGGCAAGGGCGACCCGCTGACCCTGGACGCGCTGCGGACCATCCTCCAGCGGGACGGGTTCATCCGGCCGATCGCCGACGAGGGCGCCCCTCGGCCGCTGATCGGCGGCACGCCGTCGACGATCGAGACCGACCCGGCGATCGTGGCCGAGCTGATCGCGCACAGCGAGGCGTCCGTCGCCGCGTCGGCCCGCGAGATCGCCACGCTGTCCGGCGAGGCGCTGCTCGACTTCATCCTGGCCGACATCCAGCAGCTGCGGCGGATCCTGTTCGACCCCCGCAGCCACCAGGTGTTCATGTCGGCGATGGAGGCCACCTGGTGGCTCAACGAGCTGCTGGCGGCCTGGCTCGGGGAGAAGAACGCGGCGGACACGCTCACGCTGTCCGTGCCCGACAACATCACCTCCGAGATGGGCCTGGCGCTGCTCGACGTCGCCGACGTGATCCGGCCGCATCCGGAGGTCGTGGCGCTGCTGGAGCACGCCGGAGGCGACGCCTTCCTGGACGAGCTGCCCGAGGTCCGCGGCGGGCAGGACGCCCGCGACGCCATCGAGGGCTGGCTGCGCAGGTACGGGATGCGCTGCGTCGGCGAGATCGACATCACCCGACCACGGTGGGCCGAACGTCCCTCGACGCTCGTGCCGCTGATCCTCGGCAACGTCAGGAACTTCGAGCCGGGCGCCGCCGCGCGGCGCTTCGAGCAGGGGCGGCAGGAGGCGTGGGCGAAGGAGCAGGAGCTGCTGGAGCGCCTGCGCGCCCTGCCGGACGGCGAGTCCATGGCCGCCCGGACGAAGCAGAGGATCGACCGGGTCCGGACCTTCATCGGGTACCGCGAGTACCCGAAGTACGGCATGATCAGCCGCTACTTCGTCTACAAGCGGGCCCTGCTGGACGAGGCCGACCGCCTCGTGCGGGCCGGGGTCCTGCGGGAGCGGGAGGACATCTACTCCCTCACGTTCCAGGAGCTCCACGACGTCGTGCGCACGAACCGCGTCGACGACGAGCTCATCGAGCGGCGCAAGGAAGCGTTCCGGTCCTACGAGGCGCTGACGACGCCGCGGGTACTCACCTCCGACGGCGAGGTCGTCGCAGGGTCGTACCGGCGCGATGACATGCCGGAGGGCGCGCTGATCGGCCTGCCGGTCTCCGCCGGGACGGTCGAAGGACGGGCCCGCGTCATCCTCGACATGGCCCGCGCCGACCTCGAACCCGGCGACATCCTCGTCACCACCCACACCGACCCCAGCTGGACGCCGCTGTTCGTCGCGGTCGCGGGCCTGGTGACGGAGGTCGGCGGCCTGATGACGCACGGCGCCGTGGTCGCCCGCGAGTACGGCCTGCCGGCCGTCGTCGGCGTGGCGGACGCGACCCGGCTCATCGGCGACGGCCGGCGGATCCGGGTGCACGGCACCGACGGATACATCGAGCTCCTCGACTGATCAGCTCGGCGGCATGGACACGGTGCCGTCGTCGTGGCCGCGCAGACCGGCGGCCGGGCACCTGGCGGTGCCGCCTCAGCGTTCGCTGTGCATCTTGAGCAGTGGCACGACGACCTGGTCGACGATCGCCGCGAGGGCCTCGTCGGTCAGGCCGCCGTCCACGACGATCGCGTGCCGGGCCAGGTCGAGCGGCAGGACGACGACCTCGGCCGGCAGTGGCGCGCTTCCGAGCTCGCCCCGCCGCCGGGCCCGCTCGACGAGCGGCAGCACGGTGGCGGCGCCGTCGGCGAAGAGCAGCCGCCGGACCGCCGCCCCGATCGCCGGGCCGGGCTCCGCGAGCAGGCCGATCAGCGTCCGCCGGCCCGACCGGGTGACCGCCCTGCGGACGGCCGCCAGCAGCACCTTCAGATCGCCGGCGAGACTGCCGGTGTCCGGCGGGAGCACGTCCGCGGCATGCACGGTCACCAGCGCGTCCGCGACCATCTCCGCTTTGCTGCTCCAGCGCCGGTACAGCACGGGTTTGCTCGTCCCCGCCCTCAGCGCCACCGTGTCGTACGTCGTGGCGGCGTAACCCCGCTCCGCCACCTCGGCCAGCACCGCGTCCTGCAACGCCCGCACCAGCTCCGTGCCATATCGACGACGAACCGCCGTCATCCCCCGATGATTCTGCACCCGCCCAGGATCGGCGACGACCGTTGCACAAACCTTGAATCCCCGCCCTGAACAGGCCTGATCGGCCTGTTGCCCGCGTCGGTCGGGCCGCTTCCGCAGACAACGGACGCGGCCCATTGCGCAGGGCCGAGGTCCCGCGTGAACCGTGGCGACGCAACGAGCGCCGGCAACCCCTGCCGGAGCCAGGCCGGAGCCCGTCGCGCGGCGGTGGGGTCCGGGGCCGCGGCGACGGCTCCGACTCGATCCGCAGACGCCCCCACAGCGCACCGCACACCTGACGGACAGCGCCTTCTTCCGCCGTCGCTGAAGCCGCGAAAGGCGGTGCTCTCAGGTGTGGGTCACGCGCAGCGTGCGCAGGGACGGGTCGGCCGCGTAGGCGATCCTGACGCCGGCCCGCCGCGCCTGGCTCCAGGCGGGCAGCGTCTTGTGGGCGCTGGTCACCATGACGTCGGCGCCGAGCTGGAGCGGGTGCCGGGGCAGCGCGGGATGGAAGCCGAAGTGGGCCGCCCATGCCGCGTCGACGACCAGCGGCACGCCGGACCCATGGGCCGCGGCCGCCAGGCCGGCGATGTCACCGACGGTCCCGACGTAGGACGGGTCGCCGACGAACACCGCCCGCACGCCCGGGTTCGCCGCCAGCGCACGCCGTACCGTGGCAGGAGCCGACACCCAGTGGGAGGCCGGTGGCCGGGTCCACCTCGGGACGCACCCAGACGGGCGTCAGGCCGGCCAGCATCGAACGTCGGCCCGCGGTCTCCACGTCCCGCATGGTCGCAAGCGTAGCCACCTATGAGCCGTTGCCGGGGGTACTCACGGCGAGGGCCAGCGAGTCGGCGTAACCGTCGTCGGCGGCGCCGGCGGCCCGGACGAACAGCACCGGCGCCGGCCGGCTTGACGCATGCCGTTATCGGAATATGATGGCTGCCGTGGCACGAGCAGCGACGACGTCGGACACGTTCAACGCGATCGCCGAGCCGCAGCGCCGGGACATCCTGGCGCTGCTGCGGGCGGGTGAGCGGCCGGTGACCGACCTGGCCCGGGAGCTGGGGATGAGCCAGCCGCGGGCGTCCAAGCACCTGCGGGTGCTCCGGGAGGTGGGGCTGGTCCGGGTCCGCGGGGCGGGCAGGCAGCGCCTCTATGGCCTGGACGCCCGCGGGCTGCGGCCGGTCCACGAGTGGGTCGGCGGGTTCGAGCGGTTCTGGAACGAAACCTTCGACCGGCTGGACACCTATGTGCAGGACCTCAAGCAGACACGGCAGGAGGAGTGACCGATGGCAGGGACACAGCAGGAGCCGGCGGCGGCCGACCGGGAGATCGTGATCTCCCGGGTCGTCGACGCCCCGCGGGAGCTGGTGTTCGAGGCGTTCACCGAGGTCCGGCACCTGTCGCGGTGGTGGGGTCCGGAGGGGTTCACCACCACCACGCGGTCCTTCGAGTTCCGCGTCGGCGGGGTCTGGGACTTCGTGATGCACGGGCCGGACGGGACCGACTACTCCGAGTGGATCACCTGGACCGGGATCGTCCCACCGGAGCGGATCGCGCTGCTGCACGGTGAGTCCCGCGACGACCCGAACGCCTTCGAGTCGGTCCTGACCTTCGCGCCCGACGGTGCGGCGACCCGGATCGTGATGCGCACGGTGTTCCCCACCAGGGAGCTGCGCGACGAGGCGGTCGAGAAGTACCACGCGGTCGAGGGCGGCCGGCAGACCCTGAGCAGCCTGGCGGACTACGTCACCGAGCTCGTCCGGAAGGGGTCGGAGGGCTGATGGCCGGGAAGGTGTTCTTCAGCGTGACGATGTCGCTCGACGGGTTCATCGCGCCGGAGCCCGTGCCCGTCGAGGACGTCTTCTCGCCCGAAGGTCGCAGCGACCCGAGGGTCCAGCGCTGGATGACGAAGTGGTCGCAGCTGCAGGCGTGGGCGTTCCCGCAGCGGTTCTTCCGGGAGAACCTCAAGCTCGGCGAGGGCGGCGAGGAAGGACTCGACAACGACATCGCCCGGGCGACGCACGAGCGCACCGGCGCGAGCGTCATGGGCAGGCGCATGTTCGACGCCGGCGAGCTGTCGTGGCCGGAGGACGCGCCGTTCCACACCCCGGTCTTCGTCGTGACGCACGAGCGGCGTGACCCCTGGGCGCGGCCGGGCGGGACCACGTTCCACTTCGTCGACGACGGCATCGAGACCGCGCTCGGCCGGGCCCGTGAGGCCGCCGGCGACCGCGACGTCCGCATCGCCGGCGGCGCCGAGACGATCCTGGAATACGTGAACGCCGGCCTGATCGACGAGTTCTCGATCGCGCTGTCACCCGTGCTGTTCGGCTCCGGAATCCGCCTGTTCGAGGGCGTGGACGCGGACCGGGTGGCCCTGGAGCAGGTCCGTTCGGAGCCGTCGTCGCGGGTGACGCACCTGACCTACGCAGTACACCCACGGTAGCCGGGCTCGTGGTCCATCCGCGGGGGTGGGCTCAGGTGAGCAGGGTGCCGCGGCGGGCGGTGGCGCGGACCACGGCGACGGGGCACGGCGCGCGGTGCAGCATTGCGCGGCTCACGGAGCCGAGGACGAGACCGCCGAACGGGCCGTAGCCGTGGGCGCCGACCACGAGGAGCGCCGCACCCATGCTGGCGCGCATCAGCACGCCGGTGGCGCCGCCAAGCTCGACGACGGACCGCACGCCGACTTCGGGGTGCCGCTCGCGCCAGGTGGACAGGATCTCCGACAGCAGGCGCTGTGCCGTGTCGCACCTGGCGCCGAGGTCGAAGGAGCCGGGCACCATGCAGCCGGCCATCGGATCGGCCGGCGGATGGTAGGCGTGCACCGCCGTCACGCCGGTCCCGCGGGCGAGCGCCTGCTCGAACGCGAACCCGATCGCCTCCTCGGACGGTTCGGTCGTGTCGATCCCGACGACCACGCGCCCGGCGTACCGGCCGCCGGCGCTGGTGTCCGCTCGGACGACCACGACCGGGCAGGCCGCGAACTCCGCTATCTCCGCCGCGGTGGAGCCGGCCACCAACGCGCCGAACGTCCCTGTCCCCCGCCGGCCCACCACGATCGCCGCGGCGTACTCGGACGCCTCCAGCAGCGCCGGGACCGGCTGACCTCCGACGCTCTCGGCGGTCACCGGCAGGTCCGCGTGGATCGCGTGCGCGATCCCCTCCGCGTCCTGCAGCAGGCGGGCGGCGTGCGGTGTCGGCCGCGGCGCACCCGCCACCGGGAGCCACAGGCCCGGCGGCGGATGGACCAGTGTCGGCCCGCTGCACGCGTGGAACAGATGCAGCCGCCGACCGCGGCGGGCCGCGTCGGCCGCCGCCCACCGCACCGCGCGCTCGCCTTCGTCGGTGCCGTCGACACCGACGACGATCGCGGCAGGTGATCGCGTCAACAGCATCCGAGGGCAACTGCCCGCGAATCGCGGCCCCATGCGTGTCGAGGGGCGTGGACCTGTCAGCGGGTGAGCAGGGCGCGGAGCTCCTCGGCGATCATCGCGGGAGCCTCCTCGGCCATGAAGTGGCCGTGGCCGGTGAGTGTGTGCCGCAGGTCCGGTGCCCACGCCCGCCAGATCGACGCCGCGTCGAAGCCGAGCGCCGCGCCCCAGTCCTGCTGCACCACCGTGACCGGCATCCGCAGCCGGTTGCCGGCCGTCCGGTCGGCGCGGTCGTGCTCCACGTCGATCCCGGCGGAGGCCCGGTAGTCCGCGACGATCGACGGCACCGCCGCGGCACAGGCCCGCAGGTAGGCGCTCCGGACGTCGGCGGGGATCGCGGCCGGGTCGGCCGCCCAGCGGTCCAGGAAGTGGCCGAAGAACGCGTCGGCGCTCGCCGCGATCATCCGCTCCGGCAGGCCGGGCGGCTGCGCCATCAGGTACAGGTGGAAGCCGACGGCCGCGTCCACACCGTGCATGACGTCCCACATGTCCAGCGTCGGCAGCACGTCCAGGCAGGCCAGGTGGCCGACGGCGGCCGGATGGTCCAGCGCGGCGCGCAACGCGACGAGCGCACCGCGGTCGTGACCGGCCAGCGCGAAGCGCTCGTGTCCCAGCGCCCGGGCCAGCGCCACGACGTCGGCGGCCATGGTGCGTTTGCTGTACGTGCCGGGGCCGGCTTCGGCGGGTTTGTCGCTCGCGCCGTACCCGCGCAGGTCCGGGCAGATCACGGTGTGTCCGGCGGCCAGGTCGGCGGCGACGTGCCGCCACATCAGGTGGGTCTGCGGGAAGCCGTGCAGCAGCACGATCGGGCTGCCGGACCCGCCGACCGCCACGTGCAGCGACACGTCGCCGTCGACGGGGACCCGATGGTGCTCGAAGCCGCGGATGGTGGGTGTCATCGTCTGGTACCTCTTCAGTGTGGTTGATCGGCAGGGGAAGCAGGGGAAGTCTGCGCGTGGCGAATGAGCAACCGATGAGCAACGACCGGGTCGCGTTCGGTGTGCTGGGCCCGGTGGCGGCGTGGGACGGCGCCGGGGCCGCGCTGGCGCTGAAGGGCCCATCGCACCGGGCGGTGCTGGCGCGGCTGCTGGTGGCCCGGCGGCGGGTCGTGCCGGTCGGTGACCTCGTCGACGACCTGTGGGTGGCGCCGCCGGCCGGTGCGGTGGCCGCGGTGCGCACGTTCGTGGCGGCGTTGCGCCGGGCCATCGAGCCGGACCGCGCCCGGCGGGCACCGGCGACCGTCCTCGTCACCGACGGCCCCGGATACGCGCTGCGGGCCGACGACGACGCGGTCGACGCGTGGCGGTTCGAGGCTGCGGTGTCAGCCGCGGCGGCGCTGCCGGCGGGTGCCGCGCTGGACCGGCTGGACGCGGCGCTGGGATGGTGGCGCGGCCCGGCGTACGCGGACTTCGCCGACGCGCCGTGGGCCCGCGCCGACCGGGCGCGCCTGACCGAGCTGCGGTTGCACGCCGTCGAGCGGCAGGGCGCCGTCCGGCTCGAGCTGGGCCTGGCCGCCGAGGCGGTGGCCGACCTTGACGCGCACGCGACCCGGCACCCCTGGCGTGAGGAGGGCTGGCGGCTGCTCGGCCTGGCGCTGTACGTCTCCGGCCGGCAGGGCGACGCGCTCGCCGTGCTCCGCCGGGCGCGGGCGCTGCTCGTCGACGAGCTCGGCCTGGAGCCGGGCCCGGCGTTGCGGCGGCTCGAGGCGGACATCCTGCACCAGACCGACGAGCTGCAGACCCCCGCCGGGCGGGTGTGGACGCAGGCCGCCGCCGCGTACGACCGGCTCGTCGCGGCCGGATCCCGCAGCCGGCTGGAGTCGACGGTCGGGCTGCTGCGCGACCTCGCGATGACCGGCGGCGGCGGGCTGGCGGCCGCCCGCGAGCAGCGCGCCGCGACGGTCGAGGCGGCCGAGCAGCTCGGCGATCCGCTGCTCACCGCGCGGGTCATCGGCGCGTACGACGTGCCGGCGCTCTGGCCGCGCTCCGACGACCCCGGCCTGGCCGCCGGCGTGGTCGCGGCGGCCGAGCGGACCCTCGCCGGGCTCCCCACCACCGGCGACGACGCGACCCGGGCGCGGCTGCTCGCCACGATCGCCGTCGAGTCCCGCGGTACCCGCGACGCCCGCCCACTCGACTGTGCCCGGCAGGCGTCGGAGATCGCGCGGCGGCTCGACGATCCGGCGCTGCTCGCCTTCGCCCTCAACGGCGTGTTCATGCAGAGCTGCCGGGACACCGGGACCGCGCCGCGCCGGGCCGCGATCGGGTCCGAGCTCGTCGATGTCGCCACCCGCGGCGGCCTGGTCAGCTTCCAGGTCCTCGGCCACCTGATCCGGATGCAGGCGCTCAGCGGCCTCGCCGACTTCGCCGCCGCCGACCGGGACGCGGCCGCCGCCGAGGACCTCGCCGCGCGGCACGAACGTCCCCTGGTCGTCGTGTTCACGCAGTGGTACCGGGCGGTGCGGCTCGCGGTGGCCGAGGCGGCCGCGCCGCCGGTGGTGGAGCGCGCCTACCGGGCGGCCGCGGAACGCCTCCACGACGCCGGCATGCCGGGGCTACGGGACGGCCTTCTGCCGCTGGCGCTGCGCTGCCTGCGGCTCTGGCACGGCCTGCCGGACGAGGGCGAGGACTGCGGCCCGTACGAGCCGTGGGCACGACCGGACCCGGCAACCCTCGGCGCGCTGCCCGACCCGCCGGCCGGCCTGTTCACCGAGGCGCTGTGGTGCCTGACGGCCGAGGCCGCCCGCATCGCCGGTGACCGGGCGACGACGGCCCGGGCCCGGGCCGCGCTGACCCCGGCGGCGCGGGAATGGGCCGGCGCGGGCAGCGGCCTGCTCACCGCCGGACCCGTCGCCACGCACCTGCGCCACATGTACGTTTCATGACCCGATCGGGGCTTTGAGCAGGGGCGACACAGATTGTCACGCTGCCGCTCCGCGACCTTGCCGCCGATTGCCTAAGGTCCGCAGCCAGGAACGCTCCGCCACGCGTGGGCGCGGCGGACATCGGTTCGCTGCGCCGGGGTGCGGCGTGAACCGTCGTTCCCCCACCTTTGGACAAGGGAGGCTGCATGAGAAGGACGCTGCGCGCCGTCGCCGCGACCGGTCTGCTCGCCGCGGGCCTGGTGGCCGTGGTCGGCACCGCACAGCCGGCCAGCGCCGACACGCAGATCTGCGAGACCTACGGGTCGACCACGATCGGCGGCCGGTACGTGGTCATGAACAACAACTGGGGCAACAGCGCGACCCAGTGCATCAACGTGACGAACTCCGGGTTCTCGATCACGCAGATCAACGCGAACAAGCCGACGAACGGGGCGCCGGCGTCCTACCCGGCGATCTACATCGGCTGCCACTACACGAACTGCTCGCCCGGCACGAACCTGCCGATGCAGATCAGCGCGATCAGCTCCGCGCAGACGAGCATCAGCTACAACTACGTCGGCGGCACGTACGACGCGGCGTACGACATCTGGATGGACCCGACGCCGAAGACCAACGGCGTCAACGCCACCGAGATCATGATCTGGTTCAACCGGCAGGGTTCGATCCAGCCGGTCGGCAGCCGGGTCGGCTCGGCGTCGATCGCGGGTCGCACGTGGGAGGTCTGGCAGGGCAACAACGGCGGCAACGACGTGGTCTCCTACGTCGCGCCGTCGGCGATCAGCAGCTGGAGCTTCGACGCGAAGGCGTTCATCAACGACGTCATCGCCCGCGGCAAGGCCACCACGTCGTGGTACCTCACCAGCATCCAGGCGGGCTTCGAGCCGTGGATCGGCGGCCAGGGCCTCGCGGTCACGGCGTTCTCCGCCTCCGTCAACGGCGGTGGAGGCGGCGGGGGCGGAGGCGGTGGAGGCGGCGGCACGGCCGGCTGCTCCGCCACGTACCGCACCACCAACAGCTGGCAGGGCGGCTTCCAGGGCGAGGTGACCGTGCGCAACACCGGCACGGCAGGCATCTCCGGCTGGGCGACGACCTGGTCCGGCGGCAGCGCCACGATCAGCAACCTGTGGAACGGGCGGGTCACGTCGACCTCCCCGATCACCGTCCGCAACGAGACCTACAACGGCGCCCTGGGCGCGAACGCGACCACCACGTACGGCTTCACCGCCGGCGGCACCGCCCCGTCATCGGTGAGCTGCACCGCCGCATAGCAGCACCGTCGCCGGCCCCGCCCTCCCCGGCGGGGCCGGCGCACACCGCTGAGCACCGCCCGTGCGCGCATCTAGTGATGCGGCTAGGGGCGGCGGCCTTAGCGTGCTCGCCAGCGCACTGCGAGCGGAGGAGTGTTGCGTTGACGAGCATCGCACAGGCCCGCACCGGTCTCGGCACGGCGATCGGGCTGGACGTGGGCTCCGCGGGGGACGCGGATCTCGCCGCTCTGAAGCGGCTGGTGTACACCGAGGGCATCGTGGTGCTGAAGGACCAGCACCTGTCGCCGGACGAGTTCGTGGAGCTGGGCCGACGCCTCGGGCGCGTCGAGGTGTACTACGAGCCGATGTACCACCACCCCGAGCGCCGGGAGATCTTCGTCTCCTCGAACATCCCTGCGGACGGTTCGCCGGTCGGGGTGCCGCAGACGGGGAAGTTCTGGCATGCCGACTACCAGTTCATGGCGCGGCCGTTCGGGCTGACGCTGATCTATCCGCAGGTGGTGCCGCGGCACAACCGGGGCACCTACTTCATCGACATGGCCGACGTGCACGACCGGCTGCCCGCGGACCTGAAGGCGGCGATCGCCGGCACGGTCACCGTCCACAGCCCGCGGCGCTACTTCAAGATCCGGCCGTCGGACGTGTACCGGCCGGTGAAGGACCTCCTCGAGGAGATCGAGCGCACCACGCCGGCGGTCACGCACCCGACGGTGTTCAAGCACCCGGCGAACGGCCGGGACGTGCTGTACATCAGCGAGGCCAGCGCCTGCGAGATCCGCGGCGCGGACGGCCGGGCGCTCGACGGTGACGTCCTGCGCCGGCTGCTGGAGTTCAGCGGGCAGCTCGACCCCACGTTCACCCACGAGCACATCCACCTGCAGACGTTCGAGCAGGGCGACCTGCTGGTCTGGGACAACCGGCAGCTGGTGCACTGCGCCCGGCACACCACCACGCCCGAGCCGACGATGTCCTACCGCGTGACCGTCCACGACGAGCTGCCGTTCTATCCCGGCATCGAGGAGTCGTGACCGCCGCCGTCACGGCGGAAACCGCGGCGCAGACCCCGGTCCTGCAGCGCGTGCTGCGCCCCTACCTGCCACACTGCCGCTACCTGCGCTCCGCCACGGTCGACACCGGCGCGGCGGCGCTGCGGGTCGTCGGCGAGCTGGCGATCCCGGCCTCGTGCTACATCGAGGACACCGGGCACTTCAACTCCGTCGAATTCAACATCTGCTTCAACCAGCTCGGCTACTACGCGATGGCGAAGGCGGTCGACGAGGGCCTCGTCGACCCGTACGCGCGCTGGAGCCTGGACGGGTACTTCGACCGGCAGCTCGGCAACATCCTCATCGCCGACCTGCGCAGCTCGTTCCGCCGGCCGATGAACGCCCGCGCGTTCCACGGCGAGGTCGTCTTCGAGCGGATCATCGACCGGCGCTCCATCGTGGTGAACAAGACGCGGTGCCGGTTCTGGGACGACGGCACAGGCGAGAGCGAAGGCGAGGTCACCGTGGTCATCACCGACCCGCCGGCCGGGGAAGCCCAGCGGTGACCGGCCGGGCCGAGCTGATCGACCTGATCACCGACCGCCTCCGGACGGTGCTGCTGATGACCCCGGACGAGGACCTACCGCCGGACCGCAACTACTTCGAGCTCGGCCTCACCTCCCTGCAGGTCATCGAGGTCAAAGAGGACCTGGAGGCATCGCTGGGCCGCCGGATCGACGCCGCCGCGCTGTACGGCCGGCTCACGGTCGCCGACCTCGCCGACCACCTCTGCGAACAGCCCACCGCGACGGCCCCGGCAGTCGATCCCCGCAAGGACCTCGCCGCCCAACTGGTCCGACGACTGCACAGCCGATAGGGGAGCCGATGACCGACTACCGGCAGCTCGCCGAGGAGCTCCTGCTGGAGCGGTACGAACCCGTCGCCGTCGTCGGTGCCGGGCTTCGCTTCCCCGGCGGCAACGACACCCTGGAAGGCTTCGCCGAGTTCCTGCGCGAGGGCCGGTCCGGGATCACGCCGATCCCCGCCGG
The DNA here is from genome assembly GCF_040605635.1 of Dactylosporangium sp. NPDC005555. Lineage (NCBI taxonomy): Bacteria > Bacillati > Actinomycetota > Actinomycetes > Micromonosporales > Micromonosporaceae > Dactylosporangium > Dactylosporangium sp. NPDC005555. The sequence continues at coordinate 48,143 of NZ_JBEXDG010000009.1, read as the reverse complement.
CCGGTGGGACGTCGCGGGCCTCGCCGCCACCGGCCCGGGCCAGCCGGGACGGGTCAACACCGCGGGCGGCGGCTTCGTCGAGGACTTCGACCACTTCGACGCCCAGTTGTTCACCATGTCGCCGAAGGAGGCGCAGTACGTCGACCCGCAGCACCGCCTCGCCCTCGAGGTCAGCTGGGCGGCGCTGGAGCACGCGAACCTCGACACGGCGAAGCTGCGCGGCGCGGCCGGCGGCGTGTACATCGGGGTCAGCTGCTTCGACTACAGCCTCGACCTCGAGGTCCTCGGCCCGGAGCAGCTGGAGGCGCACATCGGCACCGGCACGGCGCACAGCGCGGTGCCCGGCCGGGTGTCGCACGTGCTCGGCTGGCGGGGGCCGAGCATCGCCGTCGACACCGCGTGCTCGTCGTCGCTGGTCGCGCTGCACCTGGCGGTGGAGGGGCTGCGGCGGCGGGAGTGCGACGTCGCCCTCGCCGGCGGGGTGAGCTTGGTGCACCACCCGCGCAGCCACATCGCGTTCTCCCACGCGGTGGGCATGCTCGCCCCGGACGGGCAGTGCAAGACGTTCGACGACAGCGCCGACGGGTACGCCCGCAGCGAGGGCTGCGGCATGGTGGTGCTCAAACGCATGTCCGACGCGCAGCGCGACGGCAACCGGATCCTGGCGCTGGTGCGGGGCACCGCGGTGCGCCACGACGGCGACAGCGGCGGCCTGACCGTCCCCAACGGCACCGCGCAGGAGCTGGTGATGCGGGCGGCGTTCGCAGCCGCCGCGCTCGACCCGCACGACGTGCAGGCCGTCGAGGCGCACGGCACCGGCACCGCGCTCGGCGACCCGATCGAGATGGGCGCCATCGCGGCGGTGTTCGCCGGCGCGCCGGAGCCGGTCGCGGTCAGCTCGCTGAAGACGAACGTCGGGCACATGGAGCCGGCCGCGGGGATCGGCGGTCTGGTGAAGGCGGTGCTGCAGGTCCGCGACGGTGAGCTGTACCCGCACCTGAACCTGCGCAACCCGTCGCGGCACATCCCGTGGGACGACATCCCGGTCACGGTGCCGACGGCCCGGCGCGACTGGGCGGCGCCGACCCGCCGTGCCCTGGTCAACTCGTTCGGCTTCGCCGGCTCGATCGCCGCGGCGATCGTCGAGCAGCCGCCCGCGGCGGCGCCGATCCCCGCAAGCCCAGCGGAACTGGGCGTCTTCACCCTGTCCGCCCGGACGCCGGCCGCGTTGCGCCGGCAGGTCGAGCAGTACCGGCGGTTCGTCGACGCGCACCCCGACCTGCCGGTCGACCGGGTGTGCGCCACCGCGAACCTCGGCCGCACGCATCTCGGCGCCCGGCTCGCCGGGCCGGTCCGCGACCGCGAAGACCTGGTGGCGCTGCTGAGCACCGGACAGCCGGAGCCGGACGGCCCGCGCAGGGTCGCGTTCCTGTTCTCCGGGCAGGGCACCCAGCGGGCCGGGATGGGCGCCGCGCTGTACCGCCGCTTCCCGGTCTTCCGCCACCGGGTGGACGACCTCGACGCCCGGTTCGCGGCGCACCTCGGCTGTTCCGTGCGGGCGGCCTCGGACGTCGAGCGCACGCGGCACGCCCAGCCCGCGCTGTTCACCGTGGAGTTCGCGCTCGCCGAGCTGTGGCGCGACTGGGGCGTGCGGCCCGACGTCGTCGCCGGGCACAGCATCGGTGAGATCGTCGCGGCGACCGTCGCCGGGGTGTTCACCCTCGACGACGCCGTCACGCTCGTCGCCGCCCGCGCCCGGCTCATGGACGCCGTCGCCGAGCCCGGCGCGATGGCCGCCGTCGAGGCGCCCGCCGCCGACGTCGCCGACGTGCTCGACGGCCGTCCGGGGCTCGCGTTCGCCGCGCTGAACGCGCCCGGCCGGTGCGTGCTGTCCGGCGCCGAGGCACAGCTGGCGGACGCCGTCGCGGAACTGGCGGCCCGCGGGGTGCGGACCCGGCGGCTGCACGTGTCGCACGCGTTCCACTCGCCGCTGATGGCGCCGGTCCTGCCCGAGTTCCGCAAGGTCGTCGCCGAGCTGACGTTCCACGAGCCGCGGATCCCCCTCGCCTCGAACGTGACCGGCCGGATCGCCGACCCCGACGAGCTGTGCACGCCGGAGTACTGGGTGCGGCACGTCGCCGAGCCGGTCCGCTTCGCCGACGGCATGGCCGCGATCGGCGAGCGCGGACCGCACACGTTCGTCGAGCTCGGCCCCGGCGGGACGCTCGTCGCCCTGGGCCGCCGGTGCCTGCCGGGCAGCGCCCACCGGTGGCTGCTGAGTCTGGACCCCACGCGGAGCCCGGCCGAGCAGGATGAGGGCACCACGCTGCGTTCGCTCTCCGCGCTGTACCGGGGCGGCGCCGCCATCCGCTGGGACGCCTTCCACGCCGGGCAACGGCCGGCGCTGCTCGACCTGCCGGCCTACGCCTTCGACCGGCGCCGGTACTGGATGCCGGAGCCGACCGGTCAGGGCCGCGGCGGCCCGCTCACCCACCCGCTGCTGGGCATCGAGGACCGCACAACGGACGGGTTCCGCGAGTTCGCCGCCACCGTCAGCGCCGACGAGCCCGGATACCTGCGCGACCACGAGGTCGGCGGGCAGCCCGTCCTCCCCGGCGCCGCCTACCTGGAGCTGCTGCTCGCCCTGCAGGACACGGTCTTCGGCGAGACCGGCCGGCCGCTGACCGGCGTGCGCTTCCACGAGCCGCTGCTGCTCCCCGACGGCGGCCGCGCCCGGCTGCGCACCCGCGTGCAGGTGCGGGCCGGCGGCGACGCGGGTGTCGAGATCGTCAGCGTTGACGCCGCGACCGGCATCGAACACCGCCACGCCACGGCGGTCATCGGCGCACCCGGGCGGTCCACAGTGGACTGTCTGCCGCTCCCGGCGCCGGGAGAGCTGTCCGAGGCCGCCGCCGAGGACCTGTACGCGGACTTCGCCGAGCACGGCCTGCGCTACGGCCCGGCGTTCCGGCGCGTCGAGCGGCTCGCCAGGGACGGTGACGTCGCCGTCGCCGAGCTCCGCGGGCACGACACCGGCGGCCTGGAGGTGCTCCCGCCGTTCCTGCTCGACGCCGCCATGCAGACCCTCGGCGCCGTCGCCGGGGTGCGGCAGACCGCGCTGCCGGTCCGGGTCCGCACGGTCCGGTTCTTCCGCAAACCCAAAGGCCCGTCGCTGCGCAGCGTGGCGCGGCACACCGGCCCGGCCGGCGACGCCGACGTCACCGGCGACGTCACGCTCTTCGACGGCGACCGGCCCGTCTGCCACCTCGAAGGGCTCGGCATCCGGCTCGTCGCCGGGGCGCAGCACACCGGGCGGCGGCTGCTGCACACGCCGGTGTGGACCAAACGCGCCCACGTCCGCCGGGACAGCCGTGCGGTGCCCGTACACCTGGCGAATCAAGGACCGGACGGCCTCCACGACTCCGGTCCGGGCGGCGACGTGTGCTGGTTCTGGCAGCCTCACGACGGGCTGTCGCTGCGGGAGCAGTGCGAGCGCAACTACCGGTCGCTGCTCGGGCTGCTCGCCGAGCTCGGCGGCGGCCTGCCCGGCGAGCACCGGCTGTGGCTGGTCACGACCGGTGCCCAGCGGCTGCCCGGCGACCCGGCCGCCCCCGGGCAGGACCCTGGGCACCCTGAGCCGCCGGCCGCGGCGACCCTGTGGGGCTTCGGGACGGCGCTGTGGCGTGAGCATCCGAACCTGCGGGTGACGCTGGTCGACCTCGAGGACGGCTCCGCCTCCTCGGCGCGGGCGCTCGCCGAGGAGTGGCGGGCCGCCGAGCCGGGCGAGTTCCAGATCGCCTACCGGGGCGGCGCCCGGCACGTGCGTCGGCTGCGGGTCGGCGAACCCGACGCCGGTCCCGCCGGCGACGTCGAGCTGGTCCTGCAGCGGGCCGGTTCGTTCGACGCGCTCCGGCCGGTCCCGATGGCCGGTGTACCGCCGCGCGCCGACGAGATCCAGGTGCGGCTGCACGCCGCCGGGCTGAACTTCAAGGACGTCATCAACGCCCTCGGGCTGCTCGGCGACGACCCGCTGCCGCTGGGCTTCGAGGGCGCCGGGGTCGTCGTCGAGTCCGGGCCGGACGCCGGGTTCAGGCCCGGCGATGAGGTCATCGTGAGCCACCTCGGCTGCCTGCGCGGGCTCGTCACCGTCCCGTCCCTGGCCGCCGTGGCCAAGCCGGCCGGCCTCGGGTGGGCGGAGGCGGCGACGCTGCCGGTCGCGTTCGTCACCGCGTGGCACGCGCTGCACGACCTCGGCGGGCTGGGCCCCGGCGACCGGGTGCTCGTGCACGCCGCCGCCGGCGGGGTCGGCCAGGCCGCGGTGCAGCTCGCCACCGCCGCGGGCGCCGAGGTCTTCGCCACCGCCGGCCGGCACAAGCACGACCTCCTGCGCCGGCAGGGCGTCGCGCACGTCTTCGACTCCCGCTCCCCCGGCTTCGCCGACGGGATCCTGGAGCGCACCGGCGGCGCGGGCGTCGACCTGGTCCTCAACAGCCTCAACGGCGAGTTCATCCCGGCCGGCCTTCGCGCGCTCGCGCCCGGCGGACGGTTCGTCGAGCTCGGCAAGCTCGACGTGTGGACGCCCGAGCAGATGCGTGCCGCGCGACCCGACGTGACGTACGCGTGCTTCGACCTGAGCGAGACCGACCCCGGCGCCACCCGCGCCCTGCACCGGCGCATCCTCACCGCCGTCCTCGACGGGATCGCGGCCGGGACGCTGCGGCCGCTGCCGACGACGCTGTACACGATCGACGAGGCCGCCGAGGCGTTCGGGGTGCTCAACCGCGGCGCCAACGTCGGCAAGCTCGCCATCGGCTTCCCGCCGCCCGCACCGCCGGCCCGCCCGGTCACCGTCCGGCCCGACCGCGCCTACGTCATCACCGGTGGCCTCGGCGCCCTCGGGGTGCGGACCGCGCGCCGGCTCGCCGCCGCCGGCGCCCGGCACCTCACGCTGCTCGGCCGGCGCCCCGACCCGGACGCGGTCGCGGCGCTGCGGGAGCGGCTCGGGCCGGCCGTCGAGCTCACCGTGGAGACCGGCGACGTCGCCCGCGCCGAGGACGTGACCCGCCTCTTCGCGCGGCTCGCCGAGGGGCCGCACCCGGTCGGCGGCATCGTGCACGCCGCGGGCCTCCTCGCCGACGCGCCCGCCGCGGCACTCACCTGGGAGGCCATCGACGCGGTGCTCGGTCCCAAGGTGTACGGCGGAAGCCACCTGCACCGGGCCACGGCCGGCCTGCCCTCGTTGGACTTCTTCGTCGCGTACTCGTCGGCGTCGGCGATCCTCGGCGCGGCCGGGCAGAGCAACTACGCCGCCGCCAACGCCTACCTCGACGCGCTCATGGACGTCCGGGCCGGTAGCGGGCTGCCGGGCGTCAGCCTCGGCTGGGGGCCGTGGGACTCGGCCGGCATGGCGGCGGGGCTCGACCCGCGGATGCGGCGGCGGATCGAGGCGCAGGGGGTGCGGTTCCTCGACCCGGCGACCGCGACCCGGGCGATGACCCGGCTGCTCGGCGCCGCCGGCGGCCCGATCCTCGTCGGCGAGGTCGACTGGGACGCGTTCGCCGCCGCCCTGCCCGCCGCCAACGCGCTCTACCGCGACCTCGCCCGCGACCGCGGCTGGGCCGCGCTGGAGGCCGACGTCGACGCGCTGCGCGCCTTGCCGACCGCCGAGCGGCACACCGCCGTGGCGACGCTCATCCGGGCCAAGGTCGCCGAGGTGCTGCACTTCGAGTCGCCCGACGACGTCGGACCGGCCGCCGCCTTCGCGGAGCTCGGCCTCGACTCGCTCATGGCGGTCGAGCTCAAGAACGCCCTCGAGCGCCTCTTCGGCCTGCCGTTGCCGGCCGACGCGCTGCTGGAGCACCCGACGATCGATCGGGCCGCTTCCCTGGTCGCCCGCCGACTCCTGGAGAAGACCGCATGATCCGCACGCTCGCCGATGTCGTCACGGTCCACGCCGCGCGGCGCCCTGACGCACTCGCGATCGCCTGCGCCGGCCGGGAGACGGCCTTCGGCGCGCTGCACCGCGACACCAACCGGGCCGCGCACGCCCTGCTGGCCGCCGGGGTCAAGGCCGGCGACCGGGTCGCGTACGTCGGCCGGGACAGCGAGCAGGGGTACGCGCTCGTGTTCGCCTGCGCGAAGGTCGGCGCCGTCGCCGTGCCCGTCAACTGGCGCCTCACCGCCCGCGAGATCACCCACATCCTCGCCGACTCCGGCGCGGTCGTGCTGCTCGTCGAGGACGAGTTCCTGATCGACGCGCCCGGACCGCGGCACGTGGTCACCACCTCCCGGTTCGGCACGTGGATCGCCGGGCACCCCGACGGCGACGTCGGGCACGCCGCGCAGCCGGACGATCCGGTGCTGCAGCTGTACACCAGCGGCACCACCGGACTGCCCAAGGGTGTGGTCCTCGCGCACCGCAGCTTCTTCGCCATCCGCGACCGGCTCGCCGAGGCCGGGCTCGACTGGGTCGACTGGCACGCCGACGACGTCAATCTCGTCGCCCTGCCGGTGTTCCACGTCGGCGGCATCTGGCTCGCCGTCGCCGCGTGGACCGCCGGCGTCCCGAACGTGCTGCTGCCCGCGTTCGACGCCGCCCTCGCGGTGGAGCTCATCGGCAGGTACGGCGTGACCACGACCGGCATGGTCCCGGCGATGCTGCGCACGGTCCTGGCCGACCCGTCGGCACAACCGGACACGTTTCGCGGCCTGCGGAAGGTCGTCTACGGCGGGTCGCCGATCTCCGCCGAGCTGCTGGAGCGGTGCATGCTGGCCATGGACTGCGACTTCGTGCAGTTCTACGGGCTGACCGAGACCGGCAACACCGCGGTGTGCCTGCCACCCGCCGACCACGTCCCGGGCAGCGGGCGGCTGCGGGCGGCCGGTCGGCCGTATCCGGGCATCGAGCTGAAGATCGCCGGCGACGACGGCGTGCCGCGGCCCGCCGGGACGGTCGGCGAGGTCTGGATCCGCACGCCGGCGCGGATGCTGGAGTACTGGCGCGACCCGGCGGCGACCGGTCGCACGCTCGTCGGCGACTGGGTCCGGTCCGGCGACGCGGGCAGGCTGGACGGGGACGGCTACCTGTACCTCGTCGACCGCATCAAGGACGTCGTCATCGTCGCCGGGGAGAACGTGTTCCCGGCCGAGATCGAGCAGGCCCTCGCCGAGCACCCGGGCGTGGTCGAGGCCGCCGTCGTCGGCCGCCCCGACGACCGCTGGGGCGAGGCGGTGCACGCGTTCGTCGTGGCGGCGCCGGACACGCGGCTGACCCCACGACAGCTGAACCTGTTCCTGCGGGGCCGGATCGCGGGCTTCAAGATGCCCACCGGGTACGACTTCGTCGACCGGCTGCCGCGCAACCCCAGCGGCAAGGTCCTGCGCCGCGTCCTGCGCGACCCGCTCTGGGCCGGCCGCGACCGCCAGGTCAACTGAGGCGCTACCAGGCCTCCAGCGCGCGGGCCTTGAACAGCCGCCGGGTCTCCCGGCGGCGCACCTTGCCGCTCGACGTGCGGGGCAGGCCGCCGGGGCGCAGCAGCACCACGTCGGTGACGCTGAGCTGATGTTCGGTGGCGACCGCACGGCGGACCGCGGCGACCACCGCGGCGGCGAGCGCGGCCCGGTCCGCGGCCGGCGCGGTGGTCGTGAAGACCTCATGGGCCCGCGCCGTCTCGACCGCGACGGCGAGGCAGGTCCGGCCGCCGTCGTCGTAGCCGAACGCCGCGGCCGTGGTGCCGGCCAGCGCCGGGTGGGCGGTCCCGGCGGTCGCCTCGACGTCCTGCGGGTGGACGTTGCGCCCGTCGATGACGACGACGTCGTCCGCGCGGCCGGCGATGACGACGAGGCCGCCGTGGAGCACGCCGAGGTCGCCGGTGCGCAGGAACGGCCCCCGGCCGTCGGCGAGGCGGGCCCCGAACCGTTCGTCCTCGCGCTGCCAGTACCCGCGGGCGACGCTGGCACCCGCCACCCACAGCTCACCGACCCGGCCGGGCGGGCAGTCCCGCCGGGTGTGCGGGTCGACGACGCGCACCTCGATGTTGCCCGGCACCCGCCCGCACGTCACCAGTTCGCGCCGGTCACCGCCGATGCCGCCGGGCCGCACGACGCCGTCGCGTTCGAGCGCCTCGACGTCGGCCTCGACGGTCAGGGGGTCGCCGGGTTCGCGGGCGCCGCTGACGTACACGGTCGCCTCGGCCAGCCCGTAACACGGCCGCAGCGCCCCGGGACGCAGCCCGGATCCGGCGAACGCGGCGGCGAAGCGGCGCTGGGTGTTGGCGCGCACCGGTTCCGCGCCGTTGAAGAGGTACCGCACGGCGCTCAGGTCGAACGTGTCGCCGCCGGCGCGGTCCAGGCACAGCTCGTAGGCGAAGTTCGGCGCCGCGCTGGCCACCGCCGCGTGGTCCGACATCGCCCGCAGCCAGAGTGCCGGGCGCAGCAGGAACGCGGCCGGCGGCAGCACGACGGCGCGGCCGCCGCGGTACAGCGCCCACAGCGGGGTCAGCAGCCCCAGGTCGTGAAACAGCGGCAGCCACGTCACCGTGGTCAGGCCGGGTCCGGCGCGGCCGTCGAGGTCGGGGGTCGCGCCGTCCATCGCCGCGAAGTTGGCCAGGACGTTGGCGTGGCTGACCATCACGCCCTTCGGTTCGCCGGTGGAGCCCGACGTGTACTGCAGGAACGCCAGCCGCCGCGGGTCGTCGCCGGCGGGCGCCCGCCAGACGTCGGCGAGCAGGGGGTCGACGCCGGCCACCGCGATCCACCGGCCGGGCCCGAGGTCCTGCGCCTCCCCGAGGTCGGCCAGCTCCGCCGTCGTGAGCACCCAGCCCGGTTTCGCGTCCCCCGCGATGGACCGCAGCCGCGTCCACAACGCGCCCCCGCCGAGGGTCTCGGGGCTGGGCGCCGGCACCGCGACCATCCCCGCGTACGCGCAGGCGAAGAACGCCACGAAGAAGTCGACACCGCTCGGCAGCACGATCAGCACCCGATCGCCGTGTCCGGTGCCGTCCTGCAGCACGGCGGCGACCGCCCGCGCCCGCCGGTCCAGCTCGGCGTAGGTGAGCCGGGCCTCTTCGTCCCCGGCCATCCCGAGCGCCACGCACGCGACCTGCTCCCCGCGCTGCGCGGCGTGCCGACCCAGTACCGCGGCCAGATCACCACCCGGCGGACCCGTCCCGACCGGATGCGTGGCGGCGATGCTCTCCTGCACGGACCGCAGCCTAACCAGCCACGACTGGCGCGACGCCAGCGTCACACCGGACTCCGGTCAGGCGAGCCGGGCGAGGACCGCGGTCGCCATGGCCTGTTCCCCCGCGGCGTTCGGGTGGAAGGGCGCGGCGGCGTTCTCCGGCACGACCCCCTCGACCCAGCGCACGCTCTTGCCGCGGCACACGTCGCGCCCGATCGACGGCGTGTACGCGTCGGCGTAGTCGGCGCCGTTCGCCGCCGCGGTCCGCGCCAGCATCGCGTTCAGCGACTTCGCCACGGTGCGCAGGTAGGGCACGTCACCGAAGGCGAACGGCACGGTGGGCCAGCAGCCGTAGCCGCTGTCGGGCACGATCACCGGGTAGCCGACGACGACGATGCGGGCGGTCGGCGCCGCGGTGCGCACGGCCTGCACGACGGCGGCGACCTTCGGCGCGGTCGCGGCGATGCGGGCCTGCAACTGGTCGGTACCGCCGCTGGTGTACCGGTCCCGGCACGGCGTGCCGAAGGGGTTGCCGATCCCGTCCTGGGCGCAGGCGGACACGATGCCGGAGAAGCCGATGTCGTTGCCGCCGATCCCGATGCTGACCAGCGCCGTCGCGGCGGTGACCGCGCTGATCTGCGCCGGGACGGGCAGCCCGAGGGTGCCCTTGCCGGCGTTGAGGATGTCGCCGGTCGTCGCGCCGCCGCAGCTCACGTCGCTGAACGAGGTCGAGCCGGCGGTGCGGGCGACGAGCGACGGATAGTTGCGGTTCGACCGGACGCAGTTGAGGTCGACCTGGTCGGGGATGAGCGGCCCGGAGGTGAACGAGTCGCCGAGCGCCACGTACCGGCCGGTGGGCGCGGCGGCATGGGCGGGGCTGCTCAGCAGCGTCCCGGCGGTCACGGCAACGACGGTGAGGGCGAGCGCGCGCAGGCGCGGCAGAGCGTTGTGCATGGCGGTCCCTCTGGCGGAAGGGATGAAGCGGGGATCGAATTCTGCCAGCACCAACGACGCTGGTCAATGTCCCACCGCCCTGCCGCTTCCCCGCAAGCCACGCCGTCGCCGTCGCCGTCGCCGTGGAGACTCAGCCGTGCAGGGCCGGGCGGTAGACGATCTCCTGGGTGCGGCCGTCGAGGGTCAGGCTGGAGACCAGGTCGAGGTCGAAGTCCGCCGCCCCGGCGAAGACCGGCCCCGTCCCCGTCTTCCCGGTGATCACCGGGAACACCGTCACCTGGACGAAGTCGACGAGGCCGGCGGCCATCAGCGCCCGGTTCAGCGACAGGCTGCCGTGCGACCGCAGCGGCACGTCGGACTCCTTCTTGAGCGCGGCGACGATGTCGACGGCGTCGCCGCTCACGACCGTCGCGTCCGGCCAGTCGAGCGGCGGCGACAGGGTGCTGGACACGACCGTGGCCGGGAGGTGGCGCATCCTGGTGACCCAGGCGTCGTGGACGGACTCCTCGGCGTTCTCGGCCAGCAGCTGGGCGAAGGCCCGGTAGGTGTCGGCGCCCAGGACCATGCGCTGCGGCTCGGCGTACAGGGCGAGCCGGCGTTCCAGCAGCTCTGGTCCCTGCTTGCCCCAGTAACCGCCCCAGTTCCCGGTCGCGGTGCCGAAGCCGTCGAGGCTGGAGAAGATGTCGAAGGTGTAGGTCGCGCTCATGATGCTCCTCGTGTACGTGTGAGCTCGGTCCGACGGTCCCGCAGGTAGGCCCGTTCGGTCTCGTTGGTGGCCAGCGTCATCGCCTGCTCGTAGGCGGCCGCAGCCTCCGTGTCGCGGCCGAGGCGGGCCAGCAGCTCGGCGCGGGTGGCGGGCAGCCGGTGGTAGCCGGGCAGGTCGACGTCGTCGAGGGCGGCAAGGGCGACCGCCGGCCCGTGCACCTCGGCGACCGCGACGGCCCGGTTCAGCGCGACGATCGGGGTCGGTGCGATGGTGAGCAGCTGGTCGTACAGCGCCAGGACCTGGGTCCAGTCGGTGGCGGCGCCGTCGGTGTGGACCGCGTTGATCGCGGCCTGGATCTGAAACGGGCCGGGCCGGTTGCGGCGCAGGCAGCGGCGGACGAGGCCGTGGCCTTCGGCGATGAGCGTCCGGTCCCACAACGCCCGGTCCTGCCCGGTGAGCGGCACCAACTCGCCCGCCGGGCCGACGCGGGCAGGGCGCCGCGCCTCGGTCAGCAGCAGCAGGGCGAGCAGGCCGAGAACCTCGGGCTCGTCGGGCATGAGCGCGGCCAGTTCGCGGGCGAGCCGGATCGCCTCGGCGCAGAGGTCGGTGCGGATCAGCGGCCCGGCGGTGGCGGCGTAGCCCTCGTTGAACATCAGGTACAGCACGGTGAGCACGGGTGGGAGCCGGTCCGGCAGCTCGTGTCCGGCGGGCACCCGGTACGGGATGCCGGCGTCGCGGATCTTCTTCTTCGCCCGCACGATCCGCTGGGCGACGGTCGCCTCCGGCACCAGATAGGCCCGCGCGATCTCGGGCACCTCGAGGCCGCCGAGCAGCCGGAGGGTGAGGGCGGTGCGCGCGTCCGGCGCGAGCGCCGGGTGGCAGCACGTGAAGATGAGCCGCAACTGGTCGTCCTTCACCGGTCCCACCTCCTGGGGCTCGTCCTGTTGGTGCAGCAGCAGGGCCTGGGCGTGCCTGGCCTCGCGGGTCGACTCGCGGCGGAGCCGGTCGACGGCCCGGTTGCGTGCGGTGGTCACGATCCAGGCGCCCGGGTTCGGCGGCGCCGTCTCCCACTTCTGCAGCGCGGTCGTGAACGCGTCCTGGACGGCCTCCTCGGCGAGGTTGATGTCGCCGAGGAGGCGCGCCAGGGTGGCGACGCAGCGGCCGTACTCCACGCGGTAGATGTCCGCCAGGTCCATGACTCAGGCTTCGGACATTTCGTCGAAGGGACGGACCTCGACCGGCCCCTGGCACGCCACCGCGCACTTCTCGGCCCACGCCAGGGCCTGGTCCAGGTCGTCGCACTTGATGACCCAGAAGCCGGCGATGTGCTCCTTCGTCTCGGCGAACGGCCCGTCGCTCATCGTGGTCGTGCCGCGCTCGACCCGCACGACGGTCGCGCTGTCCACCGGCAGCAGCCCGCCGCCGAAGACCCAGACGTTCGCGGCCAGCATCTCGTCGTTGACCCGGCCGGTGTCGCGGTACACCGCCTGCATGTCCTCATCGGACAGCGGCTCCTCACCGTCGACGGTGTGCACGGAGAGCAGGTACTGCTTCATGGTGATCCTCCAGGGTTCCGATGCGATTGCGGGGGTTCGGCGGGACGTCAGGCGGCGAGACGGCGGGCGACGGCGGGGATGACGATCGCGGCGGCGACCAGGTGGGTGAGCATCAGCAGTGCCTTGGTGCCCGGCGCGGCGGCGGCGATCACGTCCGGCACCAGCGACAGCACCGTCAGCACCACGGTCGTGCGGACGAACGTGCGCCGCGGGCTCCTGGCGAACCGGGCCATCAGCGCCGCCATACCGACGCCGACCAGCGAGAAGACCGCCGTCAGCACGGCGAACCCGGTGACCGGGATAGGCCCGCCGCTCACGTCGAGGCTGACCCCCGCCGCGCTGCCGGCGGCCGCGACGGCCACGGTGGCGGCGCACGCGGCGGCGGTGGCGGCGACACCGGCGCCGACCAGCGCGGCGATGCTCGACGAGGCGGTGCGGGTGGTGGTGACGGTGGTGGTCATCGTGCCCTCCAGCGGTGTCCGGACCCGGCTTTCCGTGCCGGGCTCTCACCAGGGCTACGAAAAGCGGCGGCCCCGATCGACACCATCGCCGAAGTCATCGCAGAAAACTTGTCCTCCCGGGGACATAACGGGCAACCGATACGATACCGCCGGGCGCATCGGCCCGCCGGGCGCATCCGCCCCGGCCGCCGGGGAGCCGCTGCTCGTCCTGGCGGGTCGTCGCCGGCCCGGCGTGGCGTGGCGACGCACCCGCCGACGGCCGTCAGATCGTGTAGATGGCGATGGCGGTGCGCAGGTCCGTGGACATGGTGGCCAGCTCGGTCGCGGTGCGCTGGGTCTCCGCGGCCCCGGAGGTCACCGCCTCGGCGGTGTCGGCGACGCCTGCGATGCTGACGGCGATGCTGGTGGCGCTGGCGGCGGTCTCGGCGACGCTGCGGGAGATCTCGGCGGTGACCGCGGTCTGCTGCTCCACGGCGGAGGCGATGGTGGCGGTGTAGTCGTTGACCCGGCCGATGACCTCGGCGATCTGACCGATCGCGGCGATGGTGCCGTCCGTCTCGTGCTGGATGGCGGTGACCTGGACGGTGATCTGTTCGGTGGCTCGGGCGGTCTCCTGGGCCAGGTCCTTCACCTCGCCGGCGACGACGGCGAAGCCCTTGCCCGCGTCACCGGCGCGGGCCGCCTCGATGGTCGCGTTGAGCGCGAGCAGGTTGGTCTGCTCGGCGATCGAGGTGATGAGCTTGACCACGGAGCCGATCTGCGCCGAGGAGGCGCCGAGATTCTGCACGGACTGCTGCGCCCGGCCGGTGATGTCGGCGGCGTCCGCCGCGACCCGGGACGCCTCCGTGGCGTTCGAGGTGATCTCGCGGATGGCGGCGCCCATCTGCTCCGCGCCGGTGGCGACGGTGGCGACGTTGCCAGAGACGTGCTGCGCCTCGCCCGAGACGGCGACGGCCTGCCGGGACGACGTCTGCGCCGACCCGGACAGGTCGGCGGCGACGGTGGACATCTGCGTGGAGGTGTCGGCGAGCAGATGGGCGCTGTCACTGACCCTGCGGACCGTCTCGCCGACGGCGGCCGCGGTGGCGTTGAGGGTGTCGGCGAGCTCGCCGAGGTCGTCGCGGGTGTCGACGTCGGCGCGGGCGGTCAGGTCGCCGGCGCCGATGCGGCGCAACGCGGCCATGCACCGGTTCAACGCCGTGGAGATCAGCCGTGCCAGACCGACCGCGAGGAGCACGCCGAACAGCAGCGTGGCGACCAGCACCGCGACGACGACCCACAGGGTCGCGCGGTAGGCGGCGTCCGCCCGGTCCTGCTGCGCCTGCGCGCCGGTCACCGCCTCGGCGGTCAGGGTGTCCAGCGCGGCGGAGAACTCCTTCGTCAGCGGGGCGATCTTCGACGTACGGACGGTCTCTATTCCTGCCAGGTCCCCGCGGACGGCGAGGGGCACCAGCTCGTCGCGGAGGATCGTCAGGTAGCTCGCCCAGGCGGTGCCGAACGCGGCCAGGGCCTGCTGCGCCTGCGTGGTCAGCGCATGGCCGCGCAGCGCGGTCCCGGCATCGGTGACGGCCTGCGCGGTGGTGGTGATCGCCTGGGTCTTCGCGGCGATCGTCGTCTGGTTCTGCGACAGGAACAGGTCCAGCGAGTTGATCCGGGCCCGGTACACCGCGTCCCGGAGCTCGCTCGCGGCCTCCACCTGGCGGGTGTGCCCGGCGACGACCCCGACCCGGTCGTTCGTGGCCGCCAGCTCGGCCATGGCGAACATGCCGTCGACCGCGCTCAGCCCGGCGACGATCGCCACCGCGGCGAGAATCTTGGTCCGGATCCGCCGGTCGGCGATCCAACGCCACCAGCCCCGCCGACGTCCCGCTGCCCTCTGCACCGTCACCGCGCCCGACCTCCGTACCCGCACCCCGGCAATGCACCTCAACCGCACCTATCGGTACGCCGACCGGCACCTTGAGCCTGGATGGCCATCGGCGGTCCGATCGGGTGTTGACGGGCAGTGGCAGATCTGCAACCTTGAACGTCGCGATTGCAAGAAGTCGGCAAAGTCGTGCGCCGATTGCGCTCATACTTTTGCAAGTTCATGGCAGGCCGGTCCGGAGGTTGTACACATGGAGGCACTGGCCGAGCGGGTCGTGGTGCGGTTCGAGGGCGACGGCGCCGGCGAGGGCCCCCTCTCCTGGGGGCAGGCGGAGAACTGGGCCGCCATCCTGCGGCAGAAGACCTGGCTGCCGCTCGGCGGTGTCCAGCCTCTCGCCGCCGGCACCACCGTCGACCGTGTCGCGGGTGAGCTGCGGTACCTGCTGAGCCGGTTCCCGTCGCTGCGCACCCGGCTGCGGCTGCCCGACGGCGACGCGCCGGTCCAGGTGGTGGCCGGCTCCGGCGAGATCACCCTCGAGGTGTTCGACGCCGGCGACGAGGACGGCGACGCGCTCGCCCAGCGGGTGCACGAGCGGTACCGCGACACCGACCTCGACTTCACCGCGGAGTGGCCGATCCGGATGGCCGCCGTCCGCAGCCGAGGCGAGCTCACCCACCTGGTCGCGCTGCTGAGCCACTTCGCCCTCGACGCCACCGGCGCCGCGGTCATGCTCGCCGACGTCGCGGTCCTCAACCCCGCGCCGGTCACCGGGCAGCAGCCCCTCGACCAGGCGGCCTGGCAGCGCTCCGCCGCCGGCCTGCGGCACAACGCCGCGGCCATGCGGCACTGGGAGCGCGCGCTGCGCACGGTGGGACCCCGCCGGTTCGGCGACCCGGTCGAGCGCACCGGGCCGCGGTACTGGCAGGGCGAGTTCACCTCACCGGACCTGCGCCGCGCCCTGCACGCGATCGTGCGACGCACCGGCGTCGACTCCTCCACCGTCATGATCGCCCTGTACGCCGCGTCGCTCGCCGCGGTCAGCGGCAACGACCCGGTCGCGATCCGGCTGACGGTGAGCAACCGCTTCCGCGCCGGCCTGTCCGATGTGGTCTGCACCCTCGTACAGGCCGGGCTGCTGATGCTGGAGATCGGCGGCACACCGTTCGACGAGCTGCTGGAACGCACCAAGCGCCAGGCACTGTCGGCGTTCAAGTACGCCTACTTCGACCCCGACGAGGCGGCCGCGCTGCTGCGCCGGGTGGCCCACGAACGCGGCGCCGACATCGAGCTCGGCTGCTTCTACAACGACCGCCGCGGCACCGACCGGGAGCAGGAGCTCGCTGCGGCCGCTGACCGATCGGTCCCGGCCGGGCTGCGGTGGGTCCTCCGGCAGGACGCGCCGGCGACCGAGCCGCTGTTCGTCCACGTCGACGACGCGCCCGGCACGATGCGCCTCACCGTCCAGGTCGACACCGACTACGTCTCCCCGGCCGACGCCGAGGCCCTGCTGCGCCGCATGGAGTCGCTGGCCCTCGCTGCGGCGACAGCCTGACCGGTCCGCGGTGCTCGCTGATCGCCGGCAGCCCTCAGCCGACCTGGTAGGTCAACGTCAGGCGGTTGTTGTTCTCGTCGTACTCCGTCCACCGGTAGCTGTCGGCGTAGATCGAGAACGTGTACGTGCCCGGCACGGTGGGGGCGCGGTAGACGATGGTGAACTGGCCGGTCTCGCCCGACGGGATGGTGTCGGTGCCGCAGTACAGGCCGTTGCCGGAGGCGGCCTGGCACGGGAAGGCGGGGCCGCCGTCGTGGTAGTCGGCGAGCGGGCGTTCGTCCACGGAGCTCGGCCGGACGGTGACCCACACCGGGCCCGAGGCGGGACCGATGCCGGGCATGGGCGGGGTGGTGGGGCTGCCAGTGCGCCAGCCCGTGTTGGTCACCCGCAGCGTGATGGTGTGCGTGCCGCCGGGGATGACCGTGATCGGCGCGGTCCATCCCGCGATGGTGATGTCCGCCTGGTACCGGACACAGTTCGAGCCGCAGGGGGCGGCCGACGCGGGACCGGCGGGCAGGACCGCCGCGGTCAGCGCCAGGCCGGCGGGGGCGAAGAGCCGGAGCCATCGGGACACGGTCCGACGATAGGGCCCACGAGCGGCCGCAGGCTGTCGGGTTTCGGCGACGGGACTACAGCAGCCAGACCGACACCCGCTCGCGGTGGCAGGCCACCAGTCTCGTGGTGGCGAGGCACTTCGGCGGCGCCGGCCAGTGCTCCGCGCGGCCCAGCACCGTCACCGCGCCGGTGCCGAGGTCCATGCGGCCGACCAGCGAGCCGCCGGGGTTGCGGTCGGTGACCAGGGCGGCATGGCCCGGCAGGGCCGCGACGACATCCCACGCGCCGAACCGGCGCACGACCCGGCCCGTCGCCGCGTCCAGGACCACGGGGCCGAGCGCCGGGTCGGCGGCGTTGGGGGTCGGCTCGGTCGCCCACATGTGTCCGGCGTCGAACGGGCCGAGGTCCGTCCAGCCCGAGACGCTCCACCGCGCGTCGCCGGTGTCGGGGTCCACGACCGTGGTCCTGCCGACGCTGCCGGTGCACAGCAAGGTCCCGCACCACCACAGCCCGCCGGATGCCGCCATGTCGGTGTGCTGCCACAGCCGGCGGCCGGTCGTCAGGTCGAACACGGCGGTGTCCAGCAGCGTGCTGCGCTCGAAGCGGTAGACGAGCAGCCGGTCGCCGGAGATGTCGAAGCCGTCGACCGCGCCGAGGGCGGGCAGCTCGACCGTGCGCACGACCACGGCCGAGGCGGCGTCGCGGATGCGCAGCGGGCCGCCGGGGTCGAGGTCGGCGATCGCGGGCCGGCCGTCGGCCGCCGGCAGTACGCGGCGGACCGAGGGCGTGGCGAGCTCCCATCGCACCGCGCCCGTGCCGATGTCGAGGCCCAGCAGGCGCCCGTCGATCGCCCGTTCCGTGCGGGCGATCAGCACCCCCGGCGGGCCCTCGCCGGACGGGAGGGACGGCGCGTACCCGTCGAGCCGCCAGACCTCGGCGCCGGTGGCGGCGTCCAGGCCGACGAGGCCGATCGCGCCGGTGGCCGGTGACTTCGCGGACACCACCACCCGGCCCCGCGACGCGGCGAGAAGCCGCGCGCCGGGCTCGACCGGGACGCTCCACCGGCGGGCGCCGCCCGGCATCCGGTACGCCGCCACGGCGGTGCGCATGAGCAGGACCAACGAGTCGCCGTCGGCCCGCATGTCGCCGATCCCGTCGCCGGCCAGCACGACCGACGGCGACGGCGGCAAGGCCGGGCCACCGACGGGCAGCACGAGCATGACCAGCAGTCCCAGCAGCCACCAGCGACGACGCGCCCGCCGCACCGGTGCCGGCGCCGCCCTGCCCGGGCCGCCGATGTCGAGGTCGATCACCTCATCAGTGTCACGCAATACCCAGTGGCGCGGTGAACGGGAACGCGGTGCCGACGGTGGCGGTGAAGGCCGGGCCGTCGCCGGTGTGCCCGGCGGCCCAGGCGGCGAGCGTGGTGGTGAACGCGGTCAGGTCGCGGTGGACGCCCCTGCTGACCTCGTCCGCTTACGGCCGTGGGGCCGGGCCGGTGGAGCCGCGGACGATCAGGCGGGTCGGCAGACAGACGCGGGTGCCGCCCGGGCGGTCGCGGTCGTTGAGGAGATCGGCGAGCAGGTCGATGCCCGCCCGGCCGCACTGGTCCTTCGGCTGGCTGACGGTGGTCAGGGCGGGGCTGACGAGGGCCGAGGCGGGGATGTCGTCGAAGCCGACGATGCTGACGTCGCCGGGGACGGTGACGCCGCGGGCGTTGAAGCGGCTGAGCAGGCCCAGCCCGATCATGTCGTTGTACGCGACGACCGCGGTGACGGATGCGGCCAGGACCAGGTCGGCGACGGCGACGCCGCCCTCGAGGTCGGGTGACACGTTGCCCGGCTCGAACAGGTCGAGGCCCAGGCCGGCGGCGCCGGTGCGGACGGCGCGGAGCCGCTCCCGGTTGACCCAGGAGGTGCGGGGGCCGGCGACGTAGGCGACCCGGCGGTGGCCGAGGGCGGCGAGGTGGGCGAGCGCCTGGCGGATGCCGTCGGCGTTGTCGAAGATGATCGACGGCAGCTGGCCGACGCGGCGATTGAGCAGGACCACCGGCACGTCGCCGCAGACGGAGCGCAGGTCGTCGTCGCCGGCGCGGGGCGCGCACAGCACGAAGCCGTCGACCTGCTTCGTCAGCGTCCGGATGAGGTCCGTCTCGGTGGCGGGGTCCTCGTCGGAGTCGGCCAGCAGGACGGCGAGCCCGAACTCCCGGGATCGGCGCTGGGCGGCCTTGACGATGCCGGGGAAGAACGGATTGGCGATGTCCGGCACCAGGAATCCGATGGTGCCGGTGCGTCCGGTGCTGAGGCCCCGGGCGATCCGGTTCGGCTCGTACCCGAGCTGCGCGACGGCCCGCTCGACCCGCGCGCGGGTGTCGGCCCGCACCTGGTCCGGCGCGGCGAGCGTGCGGGACACCGATGACTGGGAGACCCCGGCCAGCCGGGCGACGTCCTTGATCGTCGCCGCCATGCACGACTCCTCACGATTGCTGGAAGCGGTTCCAGATCTTGTCAGTCGCCAGACCTTAGCACGATGCTCGTCGATGCGATATCGGTCTATTGCAAGGTATTGACAAAACTGATTGGAGCGGACCACTGTGGGAACCGTTTCCAGGCGCTCCAACCGCCAACCCGCCAGGAGACCCAAGTCGCCCGCGCACTGTTGCGCGCCCTCCGACGCCGGCAGCCGAGCCGGCGCACCGCGGCACGCCGCGCAACGGATTCGCCCGCACCTGTCGAGGAGAGTCGACGCGATGAAGAGAAGAAACGTGCTCGGTATCGCCGCCGGGCTGACGGCCGGGGCCGTCGCCGGGGCGCCGACCCGGGCCGACGCCGCCGTCGGGGAACAGCTGGGCAACTACGCCGGCCACGTGACCGATGCCCGCAGCGTCACCGTCACCAGCAGCACCGGCCAGCGGTTGAGGATCACCGCCTACGGCAACCAGATCGTGCGGGTCCGCGCGATCCGTAGCGGCGAGACGTTCTTCGCCGACACGCGGTACGAGATGGTCGTCCCCGCCAACCACGCGGGCATGGGCGGCAGCCTCACCGTCACCGACGCCGGCACGAGCCTGACGATCGTCACCGGCGCCGCCGACGGCATCCGGATCGTGCTGCAGAAGGACCCGCTGCGGCTGGAGTTCTACCACCGCGGCACCGGCACCCTCCTGGCGAAGGAGGACGCGACCCGCAGCATCACCTGGGGCGGCACCAACAACAGCGTCGTCACCGAGGCCTTCGTCCCGCCGCCCGCCGACGAGCACTTCATCAAGGCGGGGCACGGGCTGTACGGGCGCTCGCCCCGGCTCGACCGCACCGGTGACGTCGTGGCGCACAACTACGGCATCGTCCGCTCCGACCAGGCGCCCGCGATCGTGCCGTTGTACCTGTCCACCAAGGGGTACGGCGTCTTCTTCAACACGACGTTCGACGCCACCTTCTCCTTCGCCAGCGGCGCCGGCCGGGACTACGCGTTCGCCGCCGACGACCACGCCACCGCCGGCGCCCGGCCCCAGATGGACTACTTCCTCATCAACGGCCCGGAGTTCGCGAAGCTGCTCGACCGGTACACCCAGCTGACCGGCCGCCCGCGCCTGCCCCAGCTGGCCATCTTCGGCCTGCACATGTCCGACAAGAACTTCCCCGACGTCAGCGACCAGAACTGGTGGCGCACGAAGATCACTGCTCACCGCAACGCCGGCTTCGCCTTCGACCATCACGTCAACGACAACCGCTGGCGGTCCGGGACCGGCGCGTGGGGCGGCTCGTGGTTCGAGTTCAGCCCGGTGCGCTGGCCCGACCCGGCAGGCTACCAGGCGTGGGCCGCCGACAACGGCGTGACGATGACGCTGGACTACAACCGCAACAACTCCAACCTCATGGCCGGCTGGGTCGGCGGGCCGCCGCCCGGGTACAGCTTCAAGGCGGCCGACCTCACCGGGGTCGCCGACAGCGGCTCGGTGCCCGACTGGAGCAACCCCGCCACCCGGACCTGGGTGTGGAACGTCTTCTGGTCCAAGGCCCTGAACCCGACGCTGCGGTATCCGGGCGCCGGCCTCTGGCTCGACGAGACCGACGAACTCGGCCCCATCCCCTACAACGCCGACTCCGCCGGCGGCAAGAAGTGGTCGGAGCTGCGCAACGCGTACTTCTTCTACCTGCACAAGGGCGTCGGCGAGGAGGGCTGGGACCCGCAGACGGCCGGGCACATCGGCACCGCCAGACGCCCGTGGACCTGGAGCCGCGGCGCGTCGGCCGGGCAGCAGCGCTACGGCCACTACTGGACCGGCGACATCGCGTCCACGTATGACGAGATGCAGCAGCAGATCCGGGGCATGCAGGTGGGCGGTCTGGGCGGCTTCCCCTTCTCCAACATCGACGGCGGCGGCTTTCACGGCGCGCCCGGGACCGGCCTGATCTCCGAGGCGTTCTACCGCAACTGGCCGGCCGCGTGGTCGAGCCTGTCACCGATCTGGCGGCCGCACAGCGGGGCCAGCACGTCCTCCCAGGGCGCCGTCGCGTCCCGCTGGCCGCTCGACCAGAACGCGGCCAGTCAGGCGGACTTCCGCAAGTACAGCGAGCTGCGGTACACGCTGCTGCCGTACATCTACAGTCTCGCCCACGAGGCCGCCGCCACCGGGATGCCGATGGCCCGCGCCATGGTCGTCGACTACCAGAACCGGCCGAACGCGTACTCGCACGACCTGCAGTACATGTGGGGGCCGTCGCTGCTCGTCGCGCCGGTGATCTCCGACGGCGGGGCCACCCAGAACGTGTGGCTGCCCGCCTGGAGCACCTGGTACAACTTCTGGGCCGACGTCAAGCACGCCGGGACGGACGCCGCCGACCTGCCGTACGTCACGCACACCGGCGAGATCATCCTGTTCGTCAAGGCCGGCGCGATCCTGCCGAAGTATCCGTACGCGCAGAGCACCGCGTTCGTGAACAAGCGGCAGCTCGAGCTGGAGGTCTGGGCCGGCGCCGACGGCACCTTCAACCTCATCGAGGACGACGGCGTCAGCGAGTCGTACCGCACCGCCGGCGCCACCAGCGTCACCGCCCTGACCTGGACCGACGGCGCGACCAGAGCCACGATCCGCCACCCGCAGGGCACCTACACCGGCGCCCCCGCCACCCGCCGGTACGTCGTGCGCGTCCACGGGCTGACGGCGCCCGTCGGCATGCGGGTCAACGGCGGCGCGACGCTTCCGGCGTACACCAGCGAAGCCACCGCCATCACCAGCGGCGGCGGCACCGTGTGGGACACCGGCCGGAAGATCCTGTCCGTCGTCACCGCGTCCATCCCCGTCGTCACCGGCGGCGGCGTGGCGGCCACGGTCGAGCCGAGCGGCGCCGCCTTCCCCGCCGTCACCGGCGGCACCGTCTACCAGGCGGAGCGGGCCACGCTCAGCGGCGCCGTCATCGACACCCGCCACCCGGACTACACCGGCACGGGCTTCGTCGACTTCGCCGACACCTCGGGCAGCGGCGGCTACGTCCAGTGGACCGTCAACGTGCCCACCGCCGGCACCCGGACGCTGACCTTCCGCTACGCCAACGCCGGCACCGCCAACCGCCCGCTGTCGATCTCGGTCAATGGCGCCACCGTGAACAGCGCGCTGGCGTTCAACCCCACCGGCGGCTGGGCCACGTGGGCCACCACCTCGTTCACCGCCAACCTGCCCGCCGGCAGCCAGATCGCCGTCCGGGCGACTACCACCGGCGCCAACGGGGCGAACATCGACAGCCTGACCATCAGCTGAGCCCATGACGGACCGGCCGGCCGGTGTCACCACCGGCCGGCCATCCGTACGCCGTGACCCAGGTCACTCCTGAGGAGCCAACCTTCGGTGGCGCCGTGCGTCTATCGCTACGGAAGCCCGTACCTCATCCTCTGGAGTACCGTGATGCGCCTGAAGATTCGTTCCGTCGCGTACGTCGCGTGCGCGGCCGCCGTAGCCGCGATCGGCGCGGTGTCCGCCGTCGCGTTCGCCGACGACGCTGCGCCACCGCCGGCGGTGCCGTCGCCGGTGTCCTCGTCGGTCCTGCCGTCACCGGAATCGTCGCCGGTCCTGCCGTCGCCGGTGCCGCGGACCCCGTCGGCAACGCCGTCGCCGGGGATGTCGTCCGTCCGGCCGTCACCGGTGCCGAACTCCTCGACGGCGCTGCCGTTGCCGTCGCCGTCGCCGCGACAGTGACGCCGGTCCGGAACCACGGTATCGTCGCGTGCCCGTCCCCTGACCTGCGAGCACCATGACGCTCACGCTCCGCCTGCCCTTGCCCCTGCTGCGCGTGCTGCGCCAGGTGCTGTCCGGCACGTCCGCGTCCCGGCGCACCCCGCGCCGGGACGGCCCGCCGGCGATCAACGAGCTGTATCACGCGCGGCGCCTCAGCCTGGTGCGGCTGGCCGTCCTCATGGTCGACGACCTGCCCACCGCCGAGGACGTCGTGCAGGACGTGTTCGCCGCGTTGTACCAGCGGCACGGTGCGGACCTGCACACGATCACCGACCCGCACGCCTACCTGACGGCGGGCGTGATGAACGCGGCGCGGTCGGTGCTGCGCCGGCGCCGCAGTGCCCGCGCCTACGTGCCGCCACCACCGGCATCCGTGCCGGCCGCGGAGGACGAGGCCCTGCTCCCGGAGCAGGATCCGGCGGTACTGGCGGCGCTGGCGCGGCTGACCGTCCGCCAGCGCCAGGTGGTGGTGCTGCGGTACTGGTCGGAACTGTCCGAGCGGGAGATCGCCGAGGTGCTGCGGGTGTCCCCCGGCACCGTGAAGTCGACGGCCAGCCGGGCACTGACGATCCTGCGGGACGCACTGTCGGGGCCGCGGCGATGAACGCACCCATCGAGGAGCGCCTGCGCTCGGCGCTCGCCGCCCGGGCGGCCCGGGTCACCCCGGAACACCTGCGCCCGGCACTCCCCCCGACCGCACTGCCGGCCCGCCGCCCGGCGGGCGTGCTCACCTGGCGGGCCGGCTGGGCCGCCGCGCTGCTGCTGCTCGTGGCTGTCACGATCGTCCTGCTGCGCCCGACCGGCTCGCCGCCCCAGCAGCCGCCGACCGTGGTCACACCGTCGCCGTCGGTCTCGTCCGGCACACCGTCATCGGAACCGTCACCGTCACCGTCACCGGCGTCGCCGTCGTCGTCGCCCAGTGCCCGCTGATCAGACGGAAGCCTGGTTCGCGGCGGCCGGCACCTCCGCGCATGACGCGGTGGCCGGCCGCCGCGGTGGTTCGACCGTGGACGTTCGCGAACCCGGCACGTGACGGCTACGACCTCCGCAGCAGGTGTGCGGCGCGCCGGGCGGTGGCCGGTCCCGCCAACCACTCGGACAGGCTGAACGGCGCGCCGAGCCGGGCCGCCAGCTCCACCGCGAGCAGAGAGTGGCCGCCGAGGTCGAAGAAGTCGGCGTCCGGGTCGACCACGGGCACGTCCAGCACCGAAGCGAACAGCCCATCGACCGTCCGGGAGAGGTCGCCGGCGGGCACGGACGCCAGGACCGGTGGCGGGGAGGCAGGACGCGGCGCGGCCGGCGAAGGCCGGAGGTCCGTGTCCGGGTCGTCGGCGACCTCGCGGGCCAGTGCGACGAGCGCGTCCGCCCATTCCGCCACGGTACCGGCGTCGAACAGGTCGGCCGCGTAGGTGAACGAGCAGCGCAGGCCCTCGGGGCTGTCGCGGGCGTCCAGTTCCAGGTCGAGCCGGGCCCCCTCGTCCCCGGCCGCGTCCAGCGGCGTGATGGTCGGTCCGGCGGCCGTGGTCACCGGCGATGGGGTGTTGTGCAGGGTGCAGCCGACCTGGAACAGCGGATTGCGGCCGGCCGGTCGCCGCGGGGCGAGGTGCCGGACGACGACGTCGAGGGGAAGCTCCTGGTGCTCGTAGGCGTCCAGGCAGGTCGTCCGTACCGACGCCAGGAACGCGGCGAACGACGAAGCCTGTCGTGGGCGGCCGCGCAGGACGACGACGTTGGAGACGTAGCCGACCAGGTTGTGCAGCTCGGTGTGGCGGCGGTTGGCCAGCTGGGTGCCGACCAGGATGTCCTCGGCGCCGGTCACCCGGGACAGCAGGACCTGGAACAGGGCGAACAGCACCATGAACTGGGTGGCGCCGCAGCGGCGGGCCACCGCGTCGAGGCGGTCCCGCAGCGCCGCCGGCAGCAGGACGTCGTGGACCGCGCCGCGCAGGGCGTGACCGGCCGGACGCGAGTGGTCGGCGGGCAGCGGCAGCGGGTCCGGCGGATCGGCGAGCTGGGTCAGCCAGTACGAGAGGCTGCGCCGGGCCTGGTCGCTGTCGAGCCACTCCTGCTGCCATCGGGCGTACTCCGCGTACTGCGGCACCGCTGGGGGCAGCGCGGCGGGGCGGCCGGCGACCGCCGCGGTGTAGAGCTCGCTGAGCTCGTGGGTGAGCACGCCGATCGACCAGCCGTCGATGACGGCGTGGTGGAACGTCAGCAGGAGCAGCGACTCGCGGTCGTCGAGCCGCAGCAGCCGGGCCCGCACCAGGGGACCGGCCGACAGGTCGAACGGCGTGCGGCGCGAAGCCGCCACCGCCTCCTCCTCCGAACTCGACGAAGACGGGGTGAGAACCTCCAGCAGCGGAGGCGACGACCGCGCGATGCGTTGCACGGGCCGTCCGGCATCCAATGGCAGCGTCGTGCGCAGGATGTCGTGCCGGCGGACCAGCTCGTCGAGCGCGTGTCGGAGCGCGTCCTCGTCGAGTGGGCCGGACAGGCGGCACTGCACGGGGGTGTTGTAGGCCGGGCTCATCGGGGCGAGCTGGTGCAGGTACACCATGGCGCGCTGGCCGCACGACGCCGGCGCCGGGTCCTCGTCCGCCAGGCCGACGGCGGCGCCGGACAGTCCCCGCCGCCACAGGCGCAGCCGCAGCTCCGCCCGCTGCGGTGCGGACAGCCGACGCGCCGCCTCCAGCGCCGACGTCACGGCAGATCCCGGGGCGGTGCGACAGGCTGCGAAGCGGCCAGCGCGTCGGCCAGGTCGTCGAGGAAGTCCAGGCCGTCGTCGGCCGGCGCCGCGAGCGACGCGGCCAGCCCGGCGATCGTCGGCCGCTCGAAGAACTCCCGCAGCGCCAGCGCGACACCCAGCTGGTCGCGGATCGCGGCGACGACCACGGTCGCGAGCAGCGAGTGGCCGCCGAGGTGGAAGAAGTCGTCGTGCACGCCGATGCGGGGCACGCCGAGGAAGCCCGCCCAGATGTCGTGGAGCCGCTGCTCCACGTCCGTGCCGGGCGCGACATAAGCGACGCCGACGACCCCGTCGTCGCGGGTGCCGCCGGACGGGGCGGGCAGCGCCTGGAGGTCGAGTTTGCCGGTACGGGTGAGCGGCAGCCGCTCCAGCAGCACGAACTGCCCCGGCACCAGGTAGGACGGCAGCCGGGCGGCGAGCGCGGCACGCAGGTCGGCGACGGACACCGAAGGCTCGGCGCCGACCTCGACGTAGGCGACGAGGCGCTTGTCGCCCGCCGGGTCCCGGACCGTCACCACGGCCCCGCCGACGCCGTCGACCGTGCGCAGCGCGGACTCGATCTCGCCGGGTTCGATGCGGTACCCGCGGATCTTCACCTGCCGGTCCAGCCGGCCCAGGAACTGCAGGCTGCCGTCGGCGAGCCACCGGACCTGGTCACCGGTGCGGTAGAGCCGGCCGCCGGGCGGGCCGAACGGGTCGGGCACGAACCGCTCCGCGGTCAGGCCGGGCCGGTGCAGGTAGCCGCGGGCGAGTCCCGGGCCACCGACCAGCAGCTCCCCCGCGACACCGACCGGGACGGGTCGCAGCTCCGGGTCGAGGACATACGCGGTCGTGTTGGTGATCGGCCGGCCGATGGGCACGCTCGGCCCGGTCAGCGAGCCGGCCTCGACGGGATGCACCGTGGCGGAGACGGTGATCTCGGTCGGTCCGTACGCGTTGAGGAAGCACCGCGGTCCCCCGGCGTCCAGCACGCGCCGCGCCCGGTCCGGGTCGAGGACGTCGCCGCCGACGATCAGGTGGCGCAGCCCCCGGAACACCTCGGGTTCGGTGTCGGCGACCAGGTTGAACAGCGCCGGGGTCAGGCGGACCACGGTCGCGCCGGCCGCGCTGATCGCCGCCGCCAGCTCCGCGGCGCCGAGCGGCTGGTCGCCGGGGACGACGGCCAGCCGGGCGCCGTTGAGCAGCGCCGACCAGACCACGAACGTGGTGGTGTCGAACGCCGGGTCGGCGGTGAACAGCACGACGTCGTCCGGGCCGATCGTGACATGGCCGGTGTCCACGACGAGCCGCACCACGGCCCGGTGCGGGATGCCGACGCCCTTGGGCTGTCCGGTCGACCCCGACGTGTACATGATGTTGGCCAGGCTGTCCGGGGCCGATGCGGCGGCGACCGTGACGGCGGAAGCGGGTTGCGTGAAGCCGACGACGGGGAGCTGCCCGGCGAACCAGGAAGGGTCGCGGGTGACGACGGCGGCGATCCTCGCGTCGCGAGCCATGAACCGCAGCCGCTCCTGCGGATAGCCGGGGTCGAGCACCAGGTAGGCGCCGCCGGCCTTGAGCACGCCGAGCATGCCCACCACCAGGTCCGCGCAGCGCCCCAGATGCAGACCCACCGGCACGTCGGTGCGCACCCCCGCGTCGCGCAGGGCGGCGGCGAGGTCGTCGCTGCGGGCGTCGAGCTCACGGTACGTCCAGGCGAGCGTCCCTTCGGTCACCGCCACCGCGTCGGGGCACAGCGCGGCCCGGGCCCGGAAGAGACCGTCGATCACCGGATGCTCCGGCTGCCGCCGGGCCGTGTCGTTCCACCCGGCGACGATCCCGGCGGACTCGTCCGGCGACAGCAGCGACGGTACCGACGCCGCGTCGTCGATCCGGGTGCACATCGCTTCCAGGAGGCGCACCCACCCTCGGGTGAACCGGTCGATCGTCGGCTCGTCCCACAGGTCGGTCGCGTACTGCAGCTCGACGACGAGGCCGGCGCCGGTGTCGTTGACGGTGCACGACATGTCCAGCTTCACGGTGTCCGTCGCCGTGTTCCGCGGGTGCAGGGTGGCGCCGTGCATCGTCACGCCGCGCAGGTCGTCGTCGAGGACCTGGAAGATCACCTGGAACAGCGGGTGGCGGCTCGGGTCACGGTGCGGGGCGAGCGCGCCGACGACCCGGTCGAACGGCGCGTCCTGATGGTCGAACGCCGCCTTGCACGTCTCGGCGGTGCGCCGGATCACGTCGCGCAGGGTCGGCCGGCCGCCGAGGTCGGTGCGCAGCACGAGCATGTTGAGGAACAGCCCGATGATGCCGTGCAGCTCGTGCCGGCCACGGTTGGCGATCGGGGTGCCGACCACGATGTCCGCCTGTCCGCTGTGCCTGGACAGCAGCACGTTGAAGCCGGCGAGCAGGGTCATGAACAGCGTGACGCCTTCGTCGCGGCTGAGCCGTCGCAGCCGGTCGGCGAGGTCCGGGGCGATCTCGGTGCGCCACGTCGCGCCCCGGAAGCTCTCGACCGGCGGGCGGGTGCGGTCGGTGGGCAGGTCCAGTGTGGACAGTCCGTCGAGCTTCTCCCGCCAGTACCGCAGATGCGGCTCGACGGCGCCGCGTTCGACGAGGTCACGCTGCCAGGCGGCGTAGTCGGCGTACTGCAGCGGCAGGGGTTGCAGGCGGGGCGCCGCGCCGGTGCGGTGCCCGTCGTAGCGGGCGACGAGCTCGCGGACGAAGATGGCGAGGGACCAGTCGTCGGCGATGATGTGGTGCAGGGTGACCAGCAGGACGTGGTGCCGCTCGGCGACCCGCACCAGCCGGAACCGCGCGAGCGGCAGCCGCTCCAGGTCGAACGGCCGGGCGTGCTCCCGCGCCGCCAGCT
Source organism: Dactylosporangium sp. NPDC005555 (assembly GCF_040605635.1). NCBI lineage: Bacteria > Bacillati > Actinomycetota > Actinomycetes > Micromonosporales > Micromonosporaceae > Dactylosporangium > Dactylosporangium sp. NPDC005555. The sequence goes on along the minus strand of NZ_JBEXDG010000009.1, from coordinate 19,476 downwards.
CCCCGATCGCGGCGTCGGCGCCGGGACCGGCCGGCACCGGCAGGTCGGTGACCGGCAGGGGCACCTCGAGGCTGTCGGCGACGAGCTGCCGCAGGACGCCGCCGTCGACGGCGAAACACGTCCGCAGGCTCTCGTGCCGGTCGACGCATTCACGCAGCGCCGCGGCCAGGTCGCCGACGTCGAGGTCGCCCTCGATGTCGACGGCGCCGCCCAGGTTGTACGTGGACGTGCCGGGCGCGAGCTGGTCGTAGAACCACAGCCGTTCCTGCGCCAGCGACGCGACACTCGCGAGGAAGGAGACCTCGTCCTCGGCCGGCTCGTCGACCGGCACTGCCACGTCCTCGACCGGCACGGCCGGCTCGTCGGCGACAGGCAGCGCCGGGGCGGGCAGCCAGGACTTGAGCTCACCGGCAAGGTACAGGTCCCGGCTCTGCCGGCGCCGCACCTTGCCGCTCGTGGTGCGGGGCAGGCCACCGGGTTTGAGCAGGAGCGCGGCGGTGACGCCGACCTGGTGCTCCTCAGCGACCCGCCGGTTGACCGCGCGGAGCACCTCGTCGTAGCGCACCTCGTTGCGGCCGAGATCGTCGCCGGCGACGGCGCCGTCGTCGGCGACGAGCCGGACCCGGGCGGCGGTCTCGGCGACGACACCGAGGCACGACTGTCCGTTGTGCTGGTAGCCGAAGACCGCGGACCGGCCGGTGGCGAGCGCCGGGTGCGCCGCCTCGACGGTCAGCTCGATGTCCTGCGGGTAGTGGTTGCGCCCGTCCAGCACGATCATGTCGTCCATGCGGCCCAGCACGTAGACCTGCCCGTCGCGCTGGAAGCCGAGGTCGCCGGTGCGCAGGAAGCCCGGCACACCGTCGAGGCCGACGCCGACCTTCGCCGCGTCGGCGGCGGGCTGCCGCCAGTAGCCGGGGGTGACGCTGGGCCCGGCGACCCAGATCTCGCCGGACCGGTCCGGCGGGCATTCCCGCCGCGTCCGCGGGTCGACGATCCGCACGTCGACGTTGGCCGGCGGGCGGCCGCAGGCGGACAGGCGCCGGTGCCGCGCGCCGGCGGCCGGTGGGCGCAGCAGGCCGTCGCGTTCCAGGGTTTCCGCGTCGAGGTCGACGAACCGCGCGTCGCCGGGCCGGCGGCCGCTGCTGACCATGAGGGTCGCCTCCGCCAACCCGTAGCAGGGCAGGAACGCGGCCTCGTCGAACCCGGCGGGGGCGAACGCGTCGGCGAAGGCGCGCAGCGTGTCCCAGCGCACCGGTTCGGCGCCGCACAGCGCGTACCGCCAGCCGCTGAGATCCAGGCCGGCCCGCTGCTCGGGGGTGGTCCGCCGGACGCACAGCTCGTAGCCGAAGTTGGGGCCGGTGCTGATGTTCGCCCGGTAGCGGGTCATCGCCTCCAGCCAGGCGACAGGGCGCATCACGAACGCCATCGGCGACATCAGCGCGATGAACCCGCCGAGGTAGAAGCACATCAGCATCTGGCCGAGGCCCATGTCGTGAAACAGCGGCAGCCAGCCGACCACGCGCGGCTCGGTGATCGGGTCGACGGCCATGCCGAGGGCACCGGCGGTGGCGGACGAGTTCGCGAGCACGTTGCCGTGCGTGATCACGACGCCCTTCGGCTCGCTCGTCGATCCGGACGTGTACTGCAGCAGGATCGGCGCGTCCGGGCCGAGGTCCGGGTCCTGCCACTGCCCGGCGAGCTCCAGCGGGAGGGCGTGCACTGTCGCCCGCGCGCCGACGCCCAGCTCGTCGACCGCGGGCGCGTCGACCAGCTCCGGGGTGGTGAGCACGATGGCCGGTTCGGCGTCCTTGACGATGCCGAGCAGCCGCGACAGCGCCGTGCGCCCGGCCGACGGGCCGTCCGGGTAGGGCACCGGAATCGCGACGACTCCGGCGTACGCGCAGGCCAGGAACGCCACGACGAAGTCGGGTGAGGTGGGCAGCACCAGCAGCGCCCGGTCGCCGGGCCGGACCTGCCGCAGCAGCGCCACCGCGCCGGCGCGGGCCAGGCGGTCCAGCTCGGCGTAGGTGACCTCGGCCGTCGCCTCGCCGTCCCGGTCCAGGAACGCGCAGGCGGGCCGGTCCGGCTGCCGGGCGGCCTGCGCGCGCAGCGCCGCCACCAGGCTGCGGTGCCCGCGCGAGGCGAGGACCGGGTGACGTTCGTCGGTTTCCACGGCGGTTCGGGTGCCTTCCTACGAGACGAACCTATGAGACGAATGCGGGGCTCGGCGACCCGGCCTCGGCGCGGAGCCGGTCGAGCACGAGGTCCCGCTGGGTGAACAGGCCGAAGTGACCGCCGGGAAGGGCCTGGCTGTCGAACGCCGCGCCCGTGCTCGCCCGCCAGCCGTCCGCCTGGGCGAGGGTCAGGCTGTGGTCGTCCTCGCCGACGAGCGCGGTGACGGGGCAGCGTAGCGGCGTGCGGGCGGACGGCCGGTACGCGTCGATCATCGCCAGGTCGGCGCGCAGCACCGGCAGGTACGCGCTGAGATACTGCGGCTGGTCGAGGATCTCCTGCGGGATGCCGCCGTACCGGCCCTGCAGCATCGCCACGAACGCGTCGTCGTCCAGCCCGGCGAGGTCCGGCCGGGACGGGGCGGCACCCGGCGGGTGGGCGGCCGCCGCGACCAGCCGCACCGGCGTGAGCAGGAACCGCTGCTCCAACTGGCGGGCGACCTCGTAGGCGACGAGGGCGCCCATGCTGTTGCCCACGAGCGCGAACGGCACGTCGAGCAGCGGCAGCAGGGCCCGGCCGAGCGGCCCGGCGAGTTCGGCGATGCCATCGGCGAAGGGTTCACCGAAGCGGGTCTCGCGGCCGGGCAGCTGGACCGCGCACACCTCGACGCCGTCGGGGACGCCGGCGGTCCACTGCCGGAACGCCGACGCGGCACCGCCGGCATGCGGCAGGCAGAACACCCGCAGCGCCGGCCGGGGGCCGCCGCCGCGCAGCGGCACCCAGGTCGTCCAGTCCGGGACGGACGGTGTGGTCATCGGCGGGTCACCCGCTCCCGCGACACCGGGACGATCTCGGTGCTGACGAAGTCGGAGCGGGTGTCGCCGAGCTCGCCGAGACCCTTGGCGAGGGTGGCGACCGTCGAGCACTCGAAGATCATGCTGAGCGGCATCGCCTTGCCGAGCCGTTCGCCGACCCGGGCGACGACCCGCATCGCGACGAGTGAGTGCCCGCCGAGCGCGAAGAAGTCGTCGTCGACGCCGACCCTCGCCACGCCGAGGACGTCGGCCCAGATGTCGGCCAGCCGCTGCTCCAGGTCGGTGCGCGGGGCGAGGTAGGGCCGGGCGGCGACGAGCACCTCGGCGGTGTCGCGGGCCCGGAGCGCGGCCACGTCCACCTTGCCGTTGGCGCTGGCCGGCAGCCGCGGCAGCGGCACGAAGCCGTCGGGCACCATGTACTGCGGCAGCCGTTCGCGCAGCCGGTCGTACCACCGCTCGACCGGCGGCGGCTCCGGCTGTTCCCCGACGGCGACATAGGCGACCAGGCGACGGCCGGTGTCGCGGTCTGTGCCCCCGTCGGTGTCCCGGTCTGTGTTTCGATCTGTGTCCCGATCAAGGACCACGACGCCGTCGGCGCCGGTGACCTCCCGGACGGCGGCCTCGACCTCACCCAGTTCGATCCGGAAGCCGCGGATCTTCACCTGGGTGTCGGCGCGGCCGAGGTACTCGATGACCGGCCCGTCGGCGGTCCGCCGGTGCCGGACCAGGTCGCCGGTGCGGTACAGCCGGGCGCCGGGCGTGTCGCTGAACGGGTGCGGCACGAACGCCGCCGCGGTCTCCCCCGCCCGGCCCAGGTAGCCGCGGGACACGCCCGGGCCGCCGACGTACAGCATGCCGGGCACGCCGGGCGGCACCAGGCCCATCGCGGCGTCGAGCACGTACGCCTCGGCGTTCGGATACGGCCCGCCGATGAGGCTGCGGAAGTCGTCGGAGCCCGCCGCCTCGTCGGGTGCCGCGTCCCGCACGACCAGGTACGTGCTGTCGATGGTGGCCTCGGTCAGCCCGTAGGAGTTGACGACGTCGGCGCCGACCGGCAGCAGCCGCCGCAGGTCGGCGAGTTCCTGCTGGTAGATCGTGTCCGAGCCGACGACGAGCGTCTTGAACGTGTCCAGGCGCTGCCCGCTCGCCAGGAGGTGCTGCGCCAGGCCCTTGACGACCAGCGGGACGAACTCGGCGAAGTCGATCCGCTCCCGGCGCACCAGGTCCAGCAGCGCCGGGGGTTCGAGCAGCGTCTCGCGCGGGCACAGCACGAGCTTCGCGCCGGAGCACAGCGCGCGGACGACGTCACCGACGAACACGTCGAAGCCGAAGGCGGCCATCTGCAGCACCGCGGACACCCTGCCCGGCAGCCGGTAGGCCGATGCCCAGCCCTCGTACACCGACAGCAGGCCACGATGCTCGACCAGGACACCCTTGGGCCGCCCGGTGGAGCCCGAGGTGAACAGCACGTAGGCCAGGGCGTCCGGCACCGCCCAGCCGCGCTCGGCGACCGTGTCCATCGCCGCGTCGAGGCAGAGGCTGTCGACCGGCAGGCCGTCCAGCCCGGCGCGGTGGGTGGTCGTGGTGACCACGACGGTGACCGCCGCGTCGGCGAGCATCGCCACCCGGCGCTCCCGGGGACCGGCGACGTCCAGCGCCACGAACGCCCCGCCGGCCTTCCACACCCCGAGGACCGCGACGACCATGTCGACGGAGCGCTCGACCAGGACACCGACGGCCGTGTCGGTGACCACGCCCCGTTCGCGCAGGGCGCCGGCGAGCCGGTCGGCGCGCTCACCGAGTTCGCGGTACGTCAGCCGGTCCTCGCCGTGGACGACCGCGACGGCGTCCGGGGCCTTGCGGGTCTGGGTCTCGATGAGGTCGACGACGGTCCGCGCCGGCGACGGGCCGGTCGGCTCGCCCACCGCCGCGCGCAGCAGCGCGTCGCGTTCGGTGCCGGTGACCACGGGCACGTCGCCGCAGCGGGCGTCCGGGTTCTGGGCGAGGGCGTGCAGCAGGCGGGTGAACCGTTCGGCGAGCAGTTCCGCGGTGTCCCGGTCGTACAGGTCGCCGCTGTACTCCAGCTCGCCGTCCAGCCCGCCGCCGGCGCGTTCCCGCAGCCCGAACGACAGGTCGAACTTCGCGGTGGACGTCTCCTCCGGCTCCTGCCGCATCGACAGGCCGTCCAGGGCCACCTCGACATCGGTGGTGTTCTCCAGCGACAGCATCACCTGGAACAGCGGGTGCCGCGACCGGACGCGGGTCGGGTTGAGCACCTCGACGAGGCGCTCGAACGGCACGTCCTGGTGCTCGTAGGCGCCCAGGTCGACCTGCCGGACCCGGCCGACGAGCTCCCGGAAGGTCGGGTCGCCCGAGGTGTCGGTGCGCAGGACCAGCGTGTTGACGAAGAAGCCGATCAGGCCGTGCAGTGCCTCGTCGGTACGCCCGGCGACCGGGCTGCCGAGAGGGATGTCGGTGCCCGCGCCGAGGCGGGTCAGCAGCGCGGCCAGGCCGGCCTGCACGACCATGAACAGGCTCGCGCCGCACTGCCGGGCCACGTCCAGCAGCGCGGTGTGCAGCGCCGCGGGAAGCTCGAACGGCACGACCTGCCCGGCGTAGGTGGACTCGGCGGGACGCGGCCGGTCGGCCGGCAGCGCCAGCTCCTCCGGCAGGTCGGCGAGGGTGTCGCGCCAGTACGCCAGCTGCCGCGACGCCAGGCCGGCCGGGTCGTCCTCCCGGCCGAGCAGGTCCCGCTGCCACAGGGTGAAGTCGGCGTACTGCACCGGCAGCGGCGTCCACCGCGGCGCCCGCCCGTGCTGCCGGGCCGTGTACGCCTCGGCCAGGTCGCCGGCGAGGGGCTCCATCGACCACGCGTCGGCGGCGATGTGGTGCAGCACCACGGTCACCACGTGCTCGTCCGGCGCGACCTTGAACAGCCACACCCGGATCGGCGGCTCGGCGGTGAGGTCGAACGCGTGGTTGGACGCCGCCAGCCGCGCGGCGGCCACCTTGCGGCGGGTCGTGGTCGCCGTGGTGAAACCGGGCCGTGCCGCGTCCGCCGGCACGATCCGTTGCAGCGCGACGCCGTCGACCTCGAAGACGGTGGTCCGCAGGCTCTCGTGCCGCTCGACCAGGTCGGTGAACGCGGCGCGGAGCGCGTCGACGTCCAGTGCGCCGGTGAGCCGCAGCGACATGGAGATGTTGTAGGTGGCGCTCGGGCCCTCGAAGCGGTGCAGGAACCACAGCCGCTGCTGGGCATAGGACAACGGCACCCGCTCCGGGCGCCGGTCGGGCGCGACCACCGCGGGACGGCCCGCGCCGTCGCGGACGCCGGCCGCGTCCAGCGCCGTGGCCAGGCCCGCGACCGTCGGGGTCTCGAACAACTGCCGGATGGCCAGTTCGACGCCGAGCGCCGACCGCACCCGGCTGGCCAGCCTGGTCGCCAGCAGCGAGTGCCCACCGAGGTCGAAGAAGCTGTCGTCGACGCCGACCTCGGCGACGCCGAGCACCTCGGCGAACAGGTCGCACAGCGCCCGTTCGCGCGGCGTGCGGGGCGCGCGGCCCGCGACGCTGTCGTGGGCGGGGGCCGGCAGTGCCCGCCGGTCGAGTTTCCCGTTCGGGGTCAGCGGCAGCCGGTCCAGCGGCACCAGCGCCGACGGCACCATGTAGGCGGGCAGCAGCCCGGCCAGGTGGGTCGTCACCGTCGCGGTGGGGACGTCGCCGGCGACGTAGCCGACGATGCGTTTGTCGCCGGGCCGGTCCTCGCGCAGGATCGCGGCCGCGTCGGTGACGCCGGGACAGCTCAGCAGCGCCGCCTCGATCTCGCCGAGCTCGATCCGGAAGCCGCGCAGCTTGACCTGGTCGTCGGCGCGGCCCAGGTAGTCCAGTTCGCCGTCGCCGGTCCAGCGGGCGAGGTCGCCGGTGCGGTACATGCGCTCGCCGGGCAGGCCGTAGGGGTCGGGGACGAACCGGTCGGCGGTGAGCGCCGGGCGGTGCAGGTAGCCGCGGGCCAGGCCGTCGCCGGCGACGAACAGCTCGCCGCGGACCCCGGGCGGCACCGGCCGCAGCTGCTCGTCCAGCACGTACACGCGCAGGTCCGGCAGGTTGACCCCGATGGTGGAGCCGGTGGCCGCGGCGGCGCGGGCCCGGTCCAGCGCGTGGTAGGACACGTGCACGGTGGTTTCGGTGATCCCGTACATGTTGACCAGGCGCGGCGCGTCGTCGGCGTGGCGGGAGTACCAGTCGTCGAGGCGGGCCAGGTCGAGGGCCTCACCGCCGAAGATGACGTACCGCAGGTGCAGGCGGCTGCCCGAGGTCTCCCGGTCGGCGGCGGCGAGCTGGTGGAACGCCGACGGGGTCTGGTTGAGCACGGTGACCCGCTCGCGTTCCAGCAGCCGCAGGAGCGCGGCCGGGTCGCGGCTGACGGCCGCCGGCACGACGACGAGGCGGCCGCCGTGGGCGAGGGCGCCCCAGAGCTCCCACACGGAGAAGTCGAACGCGTAGGAGTGGAACAGCGTCCAGGTGTCCGCCGGCCCGAACTCGAACCACTGCCGGGTGCCGGCGAACAGCCGCGCCACGTTGTGGTGGCTGACCATGACGCCCTTGGGACGGCCGGTGGACCCGGACGTGTAGATCACGTACGCGGTGTCGTGCGGGTGCAGCGGCCTGGTCCGCTCGTCCTGGCGCAGGTCGGTGCCGGACCGTCCGGCGGTGTGCCGCGGGTCGTCGACCGCCAGGTGCGGGATGCGTCCCGCGGCGGGTGCGGTGGCGGTGGTGGTCAGCACGGCCACCGGCGCGGCGTCGTCCAGGGTCGCGGCGATGCGCTCGGCCGGGTGGCCGGGTTCGATCGGCAGGTATCCGGCGCCGGTCTTCAGCACGGCGAGGAGCGCGGCGACCATGTCCCGCGTCCGGGGCAGGATCAGCGCGACGAGCGCGCCGGGGCCGGCGCCGTGTTCCAGCAGGGCCCGGGCGAGCCGGTTGGCGCGCGCGTTGAGCTCCGCGTAGGTCTCCTCGCCGGTCTCGTCGGCCAGTGCCGTCGCCGACGGGTACGCCGCCGCCGCCCGCTCGAACAGCTCCGGCAGCAGGTCACCGGGGGCGAACGACGCCGGTTCGCCGGGCCCGCCCGAGACGGCGGCGGCCCGCTCGGCCGGTTCGAGGATGTCGATGCCGGCGATCGGCCGGCCGGGGTCGGCGGCGACCGCGCGCAGGACGCGGACCAGCCGGCCGGCGATGGCGGTGACGGTGGCGTGGTCGAACAGGTCGGTCCGGTATTCGACGGTGACGTCCAGCCCGCCCTGCTCGATCTCGGTGACCTCGAAGGTCAGGTCGACCTTCACCGCGCCGGTGTGGACGGGGTGGACGGCGACGTCGAGGCCGGGCATGGCCGCGGCGGTGCGCAGCGCGTGCCGCTGCTCGGTGTCCAGCGTGAGCATCACCTGGAACAGCGGGTGGTGGGCGAGGGTCCGGGCCGGGTTGAGGTCCTCCACGAGGCGCTCGAACGGCAGGTCCTGGTGGGCGTAGCCGGCCAGGTCGGTGTCGCGGACCTGGCGCAGCAGGTCGGTGAAGGTCGGGTCGCCGCCGGTGTCCGCCCGCAGCACGAGCGTGTTGACGAAGAAGCCGACGAGGTCGCTGAGGTTGTCGTCGGTACGCCCGGCGATGGGCGTGCCGATGGGGATGTCGGTGCCCGCGCCGAGCCGGGTGAGCAGCACGGCGAGCGCGGCGTGCAGCACCATGAACGTGGAGGCGTTGTGGTCGCGGGCCAGGTCACGGATCCCCGCGGACAGCTCGGCGGGGACGGTGACGCTGACCCGGTCGCCGTCGTAGCCGGCCACCGCCGGGCGGGGCCGGTCGGTGGGCAGCTCGAGCTGCTCGGGCAGCCCCGCGAGCGCCGTTCGCCAGTGCTCGAGCTGGAGCCGGGCGGTGCTGCCGGCCTGTCCGAGCAGCTCGTGCTGCCAGACGGCGTAGTCGGCGTACTGCACCGGCAGCGGCGCCCACGCCGGGGCGCGGCCGCCGGCCCTGGCCGTGTAGGCGACGGTCAGGTCCGCGGCGAGGGGGCCCATCGACCAGGCGTCGCCGGCGATGTGGTGGATGAGCAGCGACAGCACGTGGTCGGTGTCGTCCATGCGCAGCAGCGTCGCCCGCAGCGGGGTCTCGGTGGCGAGGTCGAACTCGTGGCGGGCGGCCGCGGCGAGCGCCGCGTCCAGCCCGTCGGTGCCGCAGTCGGCCACCGTCAGCACGGGCCGTGCCCGGTCGGCGGGCAGGACGATCTGGTGCACGCCCTCGCCGTCCTCGGCGAAGACGGTGCGCAGGCTCTCGTGCCGCTCCTGCACGTCGTGCAGCGCGGCCGTCAGCGCGTCGATGTCGAGGGTGCCGCGCAGCCGCAGCGCGCCCGGGATGTTGTAGGCGGCGTTCGCGCCCTGCATCCGGTACAGGAACCACAGCCGCTGCTGGGCGTAGGACGCGGGGACCCGCGCCGGACGGACGGTGCCCAGCAGCGCCGGACGGACCGGTGCGCCGCCCACGCCGAGCCGCTCGGCGATCCCGGCGACGGTCGGCGTCTCGAACAGCGCGCGGATCGGGATCTCGACGGCGAACGCCGACCGGATCCTGCCGACCAGCCGCGTGGCGAGCAGCGAGTGCCCGCCGGCGGTGAAGAAGTCGTCGAGGACGCCGAGGTCCGGCCGGTCGAGGATCTCCGCGCACATCGCCAGCAGCCGCGCCTCCACCGGGGTGCGCGGCGCGACATAGGTGCGCGGGTTCCGGCCCGTGGTCAGCGGCAGCGCGGCGAGGGCGTGCCGGTCGGTCTTGCCGCTGGTCAGCGTCGGCAGCGCGGGCAGGGTGACGAAGTGGCTGGGCAGGCACGCCGGCGGCAGCAGCGTGCGGAGCCGCTGCAGGAGGGCGTCGGGGTCGAGGGCTTCACCGGCGGCGAGGTAGGCGACGAGCTGCTGGTCCTGTCCGTCGGCAGGGCCGGCCGGGCGGGTCAGGACCGCGGCGTCGGCGACGCCGGGCAGGGTCCGCAGCGCCGCCTCGACCTCGCCGAGCTCGACCCGGACGCCGCGGACCTTCACCTGCGTGTCGCCGCGGCCGATGAACTCCAGCTCGCCCTGCGCCGACCAGCGGACCAGGTCGCCGGTGCGGTACATGCGCGCGCCGGGCGCACCCGACGGGTCCGGCAGGAACGCGGCCGCGGTGAGGTCGGGCCGGTTGAGGTAGCCGCGGGCCAGGCCGTTGCCGGCGACGTACAGCTCACCGGCGGTGCCCGGCGGCACCGGGTCGAGGTTTTCGTCCAGCACGTACGCCCGCACGCCGCTGATCGGGCGGCCGATCGGCACCGCGGCGGTGGGCGGCGTCCCGGGCCGGCACCGCCAGAACGTCGACTCGATCGACGCTTCCGTCGGGCCGTAGAGGTTGTACAGGTCGATGTCCAGGACCTCGAAGAAGCGTTCGACGAGGCCGCTTCCGAGGGTTTCGCCGCCGCACAGCACGTGCCGCAGCGTGGTGCAGCCGGCGACGTCAGGTTCGGCAAGGAACTCGCGCATGGTGCTGGGGACGAACTGCACCGACGTCACGCCGGCGCGTTGGATGAGCGACACCAGGTAGCGCGGGTCGTGGTGGCCGTCATGGTCGGCGACGACCAGTACCGCGCCGACACACAACGGCCAGAACAGCTCGTGCACCGACGGGTCGAAGGTCAGCGGGGTCTTCAGCATCGTCCGGTCGCGGGCGGTGAGCCGCACCTCGCTCTGCCACCAGCGCAGCGTGTTGACGATGCCCTCGTGGGGCACGGCGACGCCCTTGGGCCTGCCCGTGGAGCCGGAGGTGTAGATGACGTACGCGGCGTTGCCCGGCAGCAGGCCGCGGCCGGTGTCGCCGAGGTCGCCGAGCTCGCGCCCGGCGAGGGCTGCCGCGGTCGCCGGGTCGTCCAGCACCAGGACCGTGCCGGTGGCCGGGAGCCGGTCGGCGACCTCGGCGGTGCTGAGCACCACGACGGGCCGCGCGTCGCCGAGCAGCTGCTCCAGCCGGGCCGGCGGGTGGGCGATGTCCAGCGGCAGGAACGCCGCCCCGGCCTTGGCGGTGGCCAGGGCCGCCACCACCAGGTGGGTGGAGCGGGGCACCGCGAGGGCGACGACGCGTTCCGGGCCGGCGCCGCGCTCGCGCAGCAGCCGGGCCAGCCGGTTGGCGCGGGCGTTGAGATCCGCGTACGTCAGCGTCTCGTCGCCGGCCATGACGGCGGTGGCCGCCGGGGTGCGCCGTGCCTGCGCCTCGAACAGCGCGGGCAGCGTCGCCTCCAGCATCGTCCCCGCGCCGGCGGAGACCTCCGGCCGGACCGGGGCGGGGACCGCGACCGGCGGCGCGACCAGGTGCTCGACCGGCTCGTCCGGGCGGCTCAGCAGGTCGTCGAGCAGCCGCTCGTAGGCGCCGATGTGCCCGCGGACCGTCGCCTCGTCGAAGATCTCCGCGTCGTACTCGAACGTGATGGTCATCGTGCGGCCGACGCAGAGGATGTCGACCTCGAAGTCGGCCTTCGTGTAGCGCCGCGACGTGCGCAGCACCCGCAGGTCGAGGCCGTCGGCGGACGGTGTACCGGCGGGGCGGTCCAGGTTGAAGAACGAGCCGAACAGGCGCATGCCGGGTGCGAGGTCGGCGAGGTGCTCCCGGATCGCCTCGACGGTGAAGCCCGGGTGCAGGTACGCCTCGACCAGCGTGCGCTGCATGCCCTCGACGTACCGGCGGGCGCTGACGCCGCGGGGCAGCCGGCTGCGGACCGGCAGCACGGTGCTGCAGTTGCCGACGAGGCGGTCGTCGCCGTCGTGGTCGCGCTGGGCGAGGGGCACCCCGACGACCACGTCGTCGCCGGCGAGCCGGTGCAGCAGCAGCCCGTACGCGGCGAACATGACGGTGAACGTGGTGACGCCCCACCGCCGGCTCTCCGCGGTGGCCAGGTCCGCGATCCGCTGGTCGACGGCGAACTCGATCCGCCCGCCTCTGCGCGCGGTCCGCGCGGGCCGGGGCCGGTCCGCGGGCAGGTTCAGGATCGGGAACCCGTCGGCGAAGCGTTGCGTCCAGTACGCGGTGTCGGCCTGGCCGGCGGCGCCGTCGACGCGTTGCGCCTGCCGCTGGACGAAGTCCTGGTAGCGGGCCGGCGCGGGCAGCGCCGACGGGGTGCCGGCGCGGCGCGCAGCGTAGCAGTGCAGCAGTTCGTCGAGCACGACGCTGAACGACCAGCCGTCGATGACCGAGTGGTGCACCGCCAGGTACAGGGTGTGCTGCGCCGGGCCGAGCCGCAGCAGCGCCGCCCTGAGCACCGGGCCGGTCGCCAGGTCGAACACCTCGCCCGCCCGCTCCCGCAGCCAGGCGTGCATCCGCGCGGGCCCGTCGTATCCGCCGGGTCCGCAGACGAGGTTGACGAGCGGCAGGTCCACCGGCGATGGCGGCTCGACGCGCTGGCCGGAGCCGTCGGTGAGGAAGACGGTCCGTAGGCTGTCGTGCCGCGCGACGACCTCGTCGAGGGCACCGCGCAACGCGGCCGTGTCCAGTTCGCCGTCCAGTGCGAGCAGGATCGTCTCGTTGTAGGCGAGCGAATGATCGGGGCTCATCTGGTCGAGCAGCCAGATGTCGCGCTGCGCGTGGCTGAGCGGGTAGCTCTCGCCGTCGCGGATCTTCCGGCCGCCGAAGAAGCCGGCCGCGGTCATCGCCTCGACGGTCCCGGCAACCGCGGCGACGATCCGGTCGGCGTCGGCGTCGGTGTGCGCGAGGGACAGGAAGCAGTTGCGGCCTTCCCAGATGTACAGGCCGCGCTCGACCAGCATCATGTAGAACAGCTCGACGGTCTCGGACAGCGGCGCCTCCTGCAGGAACCGCAGCCGGAACAGCGAACCGAACACCCCTGTGCGCACCGGCACGCCGGCCGCGGCGAAGACGTCGTCGAGGCGCCGCCCGAGGTCCGCCACCCGGCGGTTGAGGTCCTCCTGCACCGACGGGCCCAGCCGGCGCAGTTCGCGCAGCACGGCACGGCCGGCGACCATGGCGAGGGGGTGTTTGCAGAAGGTACCGGTGAAGAACGTGCGGACCGAGTGCGGGTAGGGCGCGCCGTCGAACTGCCAGGCGCCGCCGTCGACCGCGTTGAGGAACCGGGCCGCGCCGGCCACGACACCGATCGGCATCCCCCCGCCCACGACCTTGCCGTAGGTCGTCAGGTCGGCCTCGATGCCCCACATGGCCTGCGCGCCGCCCGGGTGCATCCGGAACCCGGTGATCACCTCGTCGAAGATCAGCGGGACGCCGGTCTGCTCGGTCAGCGTGCGCAGCTCCCGCAGGAACTCGACGGGCTGGTGGTCGGGGCGGCGGCTCTGCACCGGCTCGACGAGCACGGCGGCGAGCTCGCCCGCCCGGTCGCGCAGCACGTCGAGGGAGGCGGGGTCGCCGTAGGGCAGCACGAGCGCGTTGGCGCTGACCTCGGGCGGCACCCCCGGCGCCATCGGCACCGACTCGCCGGAGGCGCCCTCGATGTCCTGGCGCGCCAGGATCGGGTCGGCGGAGCCGTGGTACGCGCCGGCGAACAGCGCGATCCGGTTGCGGCCGGTGACCGCGCGGGCCAGCCGGACCGCGACCATGACCGCCTCGGATCCGGTGTTGCAGAACAGCACCCGCTCCTTGCCGGTCAGCTCCCGGATCAGGTCGCCGAGCTCGGCCGCCAGGGGCGTGTGCGGGCCGAGCTGCATGCCCTCGCCGAGCTGCGCGACGATCGCCTCGTTGATGAACGGCTCGTTGTGGCCGAAGAGGTTGACGCCGAAGCCCATGGTGAGGTCGATGTACTCGTTGCCGTCGACGTCGCGGACCTTGGAGCCCTGCGAGCCGGTCACGACGATCGGGTAGCGCGTGTCGCGCAGCTGCGGGTACGGCTGCGGGGCGTGCCGGACGTCGGCGTGGCCGCCGCGCTCGCCGGCCGCGTGCGCCATCGAGCCGCGGGTGCGGGCGGTGAACCTGGCGATGAGCGCGTCGGCGAACGCCCGCTGGGTCTCCCCGAGGCCGGCCTTCGGCGCGGACGGCCTGGGCTGGAACGCGACGTAGGTGTCGCTGGGCGCCAGGGCGATGGCGGGCCGCACCGTCGGTGTGCTGCCCTCGGGTGTGCCGGTGCCGCCGATCTGGTCGTACACCCGGTTCATCAGCCGCAGATGGTCGTCCATCACCCGCAGGTGGGCGTCGAGCAGCCGGGCGAGCGGGTCGCTGCCGCCGGCCGTTGCCCGCGCCGTTGCCCCTACCGTTGCCCCTACCGCGGCCTGCGGTTGTGGGGAGTACCGGGCCAGGACGTCGGCGGGCGCGTGCTCGTGGATGTACGCCGCCACCCGGCGCAGCGTGTTGACGTCCTCGAAGAGCTGGCTGATCGGGATGGCGACCTGGAACGTCTTCTGGATGGTCTGCAGCGTCTGGAACAGCGTCATGGAGTCGGCGCCCAGCTCCAGGAACGACAGGTCCGGATCGACCGTGCCGTCGTGTTCGAGCAGCGTCGACACGACCTGCCCGAGGGCGGCCAGGATCGGGTCCGGCGAAGGGGTCTGATGCTCCACGATGACCTCGGATGTCGTCTGCGGCGGGTCCGCCGCCGGCCCGGATGACGGCAGCCAGTGCCGTTTGCGTTCGAACGGGTAGGTCGGCAGCGGCACCCGCGACCGCCGGTGCCCGTGGTGGACGGCCGCCCAGTCGACGGGCCGGCCAGCGGCGTACAGGCGGGCCAGGCCCTCGGTGAGGACCTCCCAGTCCTCGACGCCGCGGCGCAGCGACGGCAGCCACAGCCCGGCGCCGATCTCGCGCCGGCCCATGCCGAGCAACGCCTGCTGCGGGCCGACCTCGACGAACGTGGTGCAGCCGCGCTCGGCCAGGGTGCGCAGCCCGTCGGCGAACCGCACGGTCGCCTCGAGGTGCCGCTCCCAGTACGCGGCGTCCGGCCGGTGGGTCGGGTCGAACACCCGCCCGTCGAGGTCGCTGACCAGGTCGATCCGCGGCGGCCGGTATTCCAGGGCGCGGGCCGCCGGCTTGAACGCCTCGCGGGCGGCGCGCATCGTCGGCGAGTGGAACGCATGCGAGGCGGGCACCGGGCGGGTGCCGACGCCGTCCGCCTCCAGCCGCTGCCGCAGCGCCTCGACCGCGGCGGTGGGACCGGAGACGGTCACCTGTTCCGCGCCGTTGACCGCGGCGACACCGAGCCCGGCGCCGGCGCCCGACGCGGCGATCGCGTCGCGGACGGCCGCCTCGCCGGCGAACACCGCCAGCATCGACCCGGGCCCGGCCAGCTGCGCGACGAGCCGCCCGCGGCGGGCCGCCAGCCGCAGCCCGTCGGCGAGGTCGAGCACGTCGGCGACGCACGCGGCGGCCAGGGTGCCGACGCTGTGACCGAGCAGCAGGTCGGGTCGCACACCCCAGCTCATCCACAGCTGCGCCAGCGCGTACTCGATCGCGACCAGGGCGGGCTGCGTGTACCGGGTGCGGTCCAGGAGGTCCCGCTCACCGGGCGCGGGGAACAGCAACGCCGTCAGCGGCCGCTCCAGCTCGTCCTCGAGGATGTCGCTGCACCGGATCAGCTCCTCGCGGAACAGCTCGTTCGTGGTGTACAGCTGCCGGCCCATGCCGACGAACTGCGAGCCCTGCCCGCTGAACAGGAACGCGACCTTGCCCTCGGCGGTCCCGATGACCGAACCGGTCCGGACCCCTTGCGCCTGGCCGCCGGCGGCGAGGGCGTCCAGGCGGGCGAGGGCGTCCTCGTGGCCCGCGACGGACATCGCGGCCCGGTGCCGCAGGTGGGCGCGGCCCAGGTTCGTGGTCTGGCAGACATGGTCGATTCCGGCGCCGGGCCGCTCGCGCAGGTGGGCCGCGTACCGGGCGGCGAGCGCGCGCAGCGCCGGCTCGGTGCGGGCGCTGAGGGTCAGCACGTGCCGGGGACGCTCGTCGCCGCGCGGCACCGGCCCGGCGACCGGCGGCTCCTGCACGACGATGTGCGCGTTGGTCCCGCCGAACCCGAACGAGCTGACACCGGCGGTGCGCGGCAGGCCGTGCACCGCCGGCCATTCCCGGCCGGAGACCGGGATCTCGTACGACCCGTCGGCCGGCAGCTGCGGGTTGCGCTCCCGCAGGTGCAGGTGCGCCGGGACCCGCCGGTGCCGGGCCATCAGCACGACCTTGATCAGCCCGGCGATCCCGGCCGCGGCCTCGGTGTGCCCGATGTTCGTCTTCACCGAGCCGAGCAGGAACGGCTCCCCGGCGGTGCGGCCCTCCGCCAGGACCGACGTCAGCGCGCGCACCTCGATCGGGTCGCCGAGCACGGTCCCGGTGCCGTGCGCCTCGACGTAGCCGACGTCGGCCGGCGCCAGGCCGGCGTCGCGCAGCGCCGCGCGGACCACCCGCTGCTGCGCGGCGCCGCTGGGGGCGGTGAGCCCGTTGCTGCGGCCGTCCTGGTTGACCGCCGAGCCACGGATGACCGCCAGCACCGGGTCGCCGTCGCGCTGCGCGGCCGCGAGCGGCTTCAGCACGACGACCCCGCATCCTTCGGCGCGGGCGTAGCCGTCCGCGGCGGCGTCGAACGTCTTGCACCGGCCGTCGGCGGCCATCATGCCGGCCCGGGTGAACACCTCGGTGACCCCGGGCGCCCGCACCAGGTTGACGCCACCGACCAGCGCCGTCGTGGTCTCCCCCGAGCGCAGGCTGCGGCAGGCCAGGTGGACGGCGACCAGCGACGACGAGCACGCCGTGTCCACGGCCAGGCTCGGCCCGTCGAGGTCGAGGAAGTAGGACACGCGGTTGGCCGCGATGCTCAGTGCCTGCCCGGTCGCGCTGTACGGGCTGAGCTCGGTGCCCTCGGCGGCCTGCAGGCGCCCGTAGTCGCTGCCGCTGATGCCGACGAAGACGCCGGTCCGGCTGCCGGCCAGGCTGCCCGGTGCGATCCCGGCGTGTTCGAGCGCCTCCCAGGCCACCTCCAGCAGGAGGCGCTGCTGCGGGTCGACGTGCGCGGCCTCCTTGGCGGCGATCCCGAAGAACTCCGCGTCGAACGCGTCGATCTGCCGCAGCAGCCCACGGTCGGGGCCGGTCGGCTCGCGGCCCTCGTCCAGCAGCGTCCAGAACTCGTCGAGGCTGTCGGCGCCCGGGAAGCGGCAGCCGGCGCCGATGACCGCGATCGCCGCGCCGTCCCCGGACCGTCCCGCCGGGTCGCTGTCGACGGTCCGGGGGGACGGGTCGGCGCCGCCGCCGAGGTGGGCGGCGAGGCTGCGGGCGGTCGGGTGCTCCCAGAACAGCACGGGCGACAGCGGGCGGCCGAGCTGCTCCTCCAGCTGCCCCATCAGGGTCAGGGCGTCGCGGGAGGACAGCCCGAAGTCGGCCAGCACCGCGTCCGGGTCGACGGCGCCGGCGGCGAGCCCCGTGTGCTCCGCCAGCCGGGCGACGATCCACGCCTCGACATCGTCCTTGGCTGGGTACACGGCCGGCTCCTCGACTAGGACGGCGTCGTCGGGACGCCCAGGGGCGCAGGAGCACCACGGCGGCTCGGTGTCGCACCGGCGACGGCCCGGATCTGGTGCTGCGTGGGACAGCCGGAGCGGGCTCGTGACCCCCCGACCCTGCTATTGGATCTCCGCACCCACCGGTGGTAAATGGCCTCCGGCCTTCTCTAGGGGATCCCCTAACCCCGCCTGCGGCTGGCGAGCGCCGCCGGCCGGGCGTCAGTCCGCGTCGCGGCGCGCGATCGCGGTCGTGGCGGGTCTGTCGACCGGTGCCGCGGTCATGCCCTTGCGCACGGCGTCCAGCAGGGCGGTGCCCTGCGCGGCGAGCGAGGCGACGACGCTGTTGAGGCCCTCGGCGCCGTCCAGGACGGTGAGGTTGGCGCCCTGCAGGCCCTGCGCGGCGGCCCGGAGCAGCTCGGGCAGCTGCTGGATGACGAGCTGGTCCAGGGCGATGCGGTCCTGCGCGGCGGCGGCCTCGGCGGACAGTTTGGTCGCGTCGGCCTCGGCGCGCGCGAGGGTGACGATCCGCTCGGCCTCGGCCTGCGCGGGCCGGATGACCTCGGCCACGAGCTCGGCCTGGCGCAGTTCGGCGTTCTTCTGCGCGACGATGGCCTGTTCGACCAGGACGTGCTGCTGGGCCTGCGCGGCGGCGAGCGGACCGGCCTGCGCGGCGGTCTGCTGGGCCTGGTCGATCTCGGCCTGATAGCGCGCCTGGGCGATGGCGGTCTGCCGCGCGTACTCGGCCTGGTTGCGCATGCTCTCCTGGCGCGCCATCGCGCTGGCCTGGTCCGCGACCGCCTGTGCCACGTTCGCCTCCTGGTTGACCCTCGCCTGGTGCGGGGCGGCCAGGGCCTTGATGTATCCGACGCCCTTGTCGTCGATGCTGCTGATCTGCAGCGAGTCGATGTCCAGGCCGATGCGGGCCATCTCGGTCTTGCTGGCGTCGACGATCGCGTCGGCCAGGGTCTGCTGCTCCCTGATGATCGACTCGACGGTCATGCTGCCGATGATGCTGCGCAGGTGCCCGCTGAAGATCCGGCCGACCAGGACGGGCATCTGCGACTGGTCACCCTGGAAGCGGCGGGCCGCGGCGGCGATCGACTCGTGGTCGTCGCCGACCTTGAACGCGATGACGGCACGCACGAACAGGGTCAGTCCCTGCTGGGTGTAGCAGTCCTCCTCGACCTCCGCCTCCTGCATGGCGAGCGTCAGGTGGGTCGCCTTGGAGAAGACGGGCACGACGAACGCGCCGTGCCCGGTCACGATCTTGAACGGCAGCGCATCGGCCCCGCGTTGCTTCCGGCCGCTGATCAGCAGGGCCTCGTTGGGGGCGGGCACTCGATAACCGAACATGATGGTCGGCCTCTCTCAGCCAGTGGTGGTGTGACCTCCGGGCATCGGCGGCCACGGTTCGACGTCGACCTGGCGCGCGCCGCGGAAATGGACGACGAGCACGTGGGCGCCGGACGGCAGCGGCTGGACGGCGTAGGCGAGATAGTGGTGCGGCACACCCTGGACGACGACCCGGATCTCCCCGGGCCGGTCGCCTCCGCGTACGGCGGTGACCACCACGCCGACCTTGCCGACCAGCGACTGACCGCGCACCGGCTGCTCTCCCAACCCCGTCGCCCGCTCCGCGTGATCCCAGGCTCCCGCGCGTCGTGACGTGTGCGATCCAGATTGTGCACCCGCCGCGCCACCGCGTGTGCCCCGGGCCGCGGGCCGCCGCTTGAGCGGCCCCGACCGGCGGGCCGGCCTCGATCAGCCCCGCGGAGAACGTACGGTGGATGTATGGCGCGGGGAGAGTTGCGGGTGTATCTCGGCGCCGCGCCCGGCGTCGGTAAGACCTACAAGATGCTCGAGGAGGCCCGCCGCCGCCTGCAACGCGGCACCGACGTCGTCGTCGGGTTCGTCGAAACCCACAACCGGCCCTTCACCGAAGCCATGCTCGCCGGCCTCGAAACCATCCCCCGCCGCACCATCACCTACCGCGGCACACAATT